>DAINRZ010000399.1:0-4086 GCA_036741575.1 Kapaibacterium sp. (SeqCode) | reverse complement strand
ACGGTATTAAATATGTGGAAAAATTACAGTTAGTAAAATAATAGCTGTTTTTGAACCCCGAATTTTCGTATATTTACATAAATGGTTTGGTTTTGGTATATTATTTGCAATTAGTTTCGAAAAAATACTGAAACAACTTATAGAGGTGCATTTATGCAGGTAACAAATATTAAGCAGGGAAGTGCTGCGGCTGCCAACCTGGCTGCCTTCAAAAAACAGGAAGCCAGGAAAAACACCAATACTGATACTATTGCTGCCCCATCGGCAAACGAACCTATACCTCCTTTCAACAGTTGGCAAAAAGATATTTTGCTCGATGCTATTCTGAAACTGGATAATAATAAGCAGGTGGACAATAGTCACCCCTTAAGCAAGGCTGACAACAGGCCTATCGAGACATTTGACGAAGCCATTATCGAGCTTGCGGGCGTAAAAGGTAACGATTTTGCTAAAAGCGGCTCGAATGCCCAGGCTAATATATCGCCCAAACAAGTACTCGATTTGTTTATGGAATAAACTGAAAGTGCATTAGCAACTGATAATTAACTTATATTTTTTGCCCTGCATGTAGTTTTTTATTATTCTGAAAAGCTATGAGTAACATTAGTATATAGTTACCGGCAACCAATTATAGGCATAAGCCGCAGCCAAAGCTTTCAATAAAACCTTTATATTGCTAATAATCCATTCTTATATCAATAACGGTTTGCTTTGCTACTTTGCAAACCGGTTTTTAGTATTTTGTTTTTCAGCCTGATAAGTTATTTGAATATTAATGTTATATTTTTCGGATAAATGCCGATAACTAAAATAAAATTTTGTTGTTTGTGTAATCGGGCGGAAAAAATGACAGTATATAAAATGGAAGACAACAGGCTTGTAACAAAGTTCAACAAACTAATTGCAAGCATCGACGGGAACAGGGTTCTCAACAGGCAGGGCAAAACGGTTGCATACGTCGAGGATTATACCATTTATAATTCCCACGACGAAATCCTGGCAGCAATCAAGGGCAGCGAGATTTATGACGCAAGGAACAATATGATTGGAAGCATAGACGATGCCCGTAAATTAATAGACGATTCGGCTATAGATATGTGTATGCTGGCTGCTGTCTGGACTATCTTTTTCCTGGGGTAAACCGCACGGTGGAAATGGGCTGATTCCCCAAAAAAGATATAGCTAACGGGCTGCCTCTTAAAAAAAGCTGGCAGCCCGTATTTTTTATTTATTTTTCAGTATATCCCTGATCTCAGTTAATAATTTTTCCTGTACCGATGGTTCGGGCGGGGCGGCAGGCGCTTCTTCCTGCTTACGTTTGAAACTGTTGATTGCTTTAACCATTAAGAAAATCGCGAATGCAATAATCAGGAAATCGACGACAGTCTGCAGAAACATCCCATAATTCAGGAATACTGCCGGCAAGTCTTTGCCTGCGGCATCTACCGACGGGCTTTTAATCAATATCTTCAGTTCTTTGAAATCCATACCTCCCAGCAATATACCTATGGGAGGCATAATTACATCGTTTACAAAAGATGATACTATTTTGCCGAATGCGCCTCCAACTATTATACCCACGGCCATATCCATAACATTGCCCCGCATCGCAAATTCTTTAAATTCTTTAATGAATCCCATTGTTACCTCTTTATTTTTAAGAGAATTACACGAATTTTCAAATTATACTCTTAATTATTAAATATCATAAATTATGTGAACACAGCCATCGGGCAACGAATTGCACGAAACCAATTTTAAACTGATTTTTGAATCTTTGTTTAAAGTCGAAAAGTAGTTATCAGAACCGATACCCGTAAGAACAGGCGAAATAATCAGGCTTAATTTGGTTACAACACCAATCGAAAGCAGATGGCTTGCCAGCGTGCCGCCTGTATCAGTAAGTATCTTCCGGCAATCGTAATCAGAGTACAGCTTTTCAAGCGCTTTATTGAAATCTATCCTGTCGGCGCCGGCAATTATGTAATCATAGTCTCTTTCGCTTAAATAGTCCGTATGCTCTTTGGGGGTAGTTTCCGAAACAAATACAATCACATCTTTGCAATACATGCTTCTCCTGAGTAGATGGAGGTTTTTTACTATACCCCTGCTGTCGGCAATAATCCAGAAAGGCGCTCCGCCTTTCGAGTCATAGTCAGGTTTGACGTAGTCAAGTTCTGTTTCGGGCGAGTCAGCCATAGGAGCCTTCAAGACTGTCTCGGAGCCAAAAAGCCTGAATCCTTCGTCGAACTGGAACGACAGGCCGTAATACTGTTCCAGGTTCACATCGAATCCCGAAACTGCCCCGTCGAGGCTTATCTGGTTGTGAATTATTACTTTAGGTATCATTTAATCCCTTGAATAATATGATAAACACTTATTTTATTCTGTTTCGATATTAATGATTTCGTCATTATCCGATTCAAATCGATTATGAGTAATGTTGCCGGCAGGATTGGCAAGCAATGAAACAGCATCGCGGTAATCTGCTTCCAAAACATAAACAGAGACGCCGATCGAAAATGACTGGCTGGCATAAAATCCTCCGCAGTCATCCCCTTTGACGTAAGATTCTATACCGTTTTCGCCGAGCAGGCTTTGAGCCATTTCTGCTTCTATACGGCTGCCGAATTCACAAACTTTTACCAATAGCAACCAAATTAATTCAATAAAACTAATTGCATTGCAAAGATAATAAAAAATATCAACGGATTAGAAAAATTTAATTAATGAGGTTTTTTTAATTCGTTTGATATAAATTTTGTTCAGTATCGACTTGAAAGGTTAGATTATATTCCACAAAATTCTTTGCCCAAACAAGGGAGCTTGCTCCCTTGATTTATTTTTCTTCAATGGGGCAAGCCGCATAATTTCCTCATTTGGGCAAGCCTAATTGTTACTAATTTTATTCACTCTACTTGATTAAGAAACTTAATTTTTTTGAGGACTATTCAAGATAAACCGGACATTACCGATTAAATTCATCAATCTAAAAAAATTCTATATAAAATATCTGTTCATAAGAAATGTTGCAATATTTTTGCCCAATTTTATTACTTTATCCTAAAATTATTTGAAGTTTCACAACCCCACTTTGAATTAATAAAGACTAAATTATCCGTAAATCTGCTACAGTCCTGCAATTCATACTACAAAATCCGCAATAGAGCCACTTTAATTATTTGATCAACATCAAATAAAATAAATCTGTAAGTATTTGTAAACAGTCAAATTACCAGAAAATACCATGGTACCGCCCATTTAAAACTTAGGTTTATTTAATATTAATCAATATTCATAATCTTTTGCCACACAAAGATTACACAATCATTTTTATTTTCTGTATTCCATTGATAATTAGTACTGTTGCGGGTTTTAATAGTTTGTTCATTTTTGCGAAACGATAATAATATTTATATATTTGCTCTGGAATATGAATTAAATAACTTTTATAATTTTTTTATTAAAAGTTAAGTTTTATCACTATAGGAGGTTTAATGAAGAATTACTTTAAACTAATTTATACAGCGCCGATTATATTGGCATTGTTCCTTATTTCGTGCGAAGGCCCTGCAGGCCCCGAAGGCGCAGCAGGCAAAGACGGAGCCGACGGTAATGCAACCTGCAACCTGTGCCATGGCGCCAGCGCTACAGATGTCAACCTGAAGTTCAACCAGTATCACCTCTCACAGCACAACAGGGGTATAGTATATGAAGAAGAAGCCGGTAGAATAGCTTGCGGCGGCTGCCATTCGGGCGACGGTTTTGCCGAAGCAGCAGCACTTGGAGTAGATGACGCAAAGACATTGGCAACATCCCCAATCAATTGCAAAGCTTGCCACCCAATTCATACAGACTACACCATGAGCGATTTCGGCCTCAGGATAAAAAGCGGTTTCCAATTACGCCATACTAAAGCTGCAATAGACCTTGGCAATGGCAACACTTGCGCTAAATGCCACCAGGCCAGGGCTTATACCCGTACATCTCCCGATACCATAAGGCCTGTAACAGGTACAAATTACTCCAGATCTCCACATGTCGGCATAACCGTTCTTGTCATAAGTCCAGTCCCATCGCAGGTCA
>DAINRZ010000398.1:0-4107 GCA_036741575.1 Kapaibacterium sp. (SeqCode) | reverse complement strand
AAGAATTTTGAAGGAGCAAACTTTTCAAATGTAGTATTTGAGAATGTACATTTTGATAAATCAAATTTAAAAAACTGTTTTTTCTGGAATTCATTATTTAGAAATTGTTATTTTACAAATGCTATTATCATCAATTCAGATTTTGGTATTACAAAATTTCATGGTGTTTATAATCTTGAGTTCGACCAGTTAATAAAGACCAAGTCTCTTCTCCACTTCAGGAATTTAAATAGTTTAGATTATAAACTTGATAGTATTATAGAAAAAATCAAATTGATTAAACCCGATCTAATTTTTAAAGAAAAATAGAATTACACTATGATTGATTTCTTTCATACAACAACATTCACCAATTCCCCGCACCCGGGGCAAATAGCCTGAGCGCCCGGCTCCAGATCTTCGAATACATTCGATTCAATTTCGTAATACCGGCGCTCTATTAGCAGGGCATTACAATTTGGGCAATAAGTGTTTTCGGAACCTCGCAGGGAAGCATTGCCTATATAAACGTACTTCAAACCTTTCTTATTCGCAATTTCTTTTGCTTTTATTAGCCTTGCAGAGTCTGTCACCTCCTTGCCTGCCATCTTGTGGCGCGGGTAGAACCTGTTGAAGTGCAGCGGTATATCTTTGGAAACTGAGGCAACAAATTCTGCCAAAGCTTCAAAGTCTTTGTCGCTGTCATTTTCACCCGGTATCACAAGGTTAATAATTTCCAGGTGTATTGAATCCCTCAGTGCATGCACTCTTTGAATGTTGTCCAACACAGGCTGCAGGCCTGCGCCGCATATATCCCGGTATTTTGCTTCACTCATAAATTTCAGGTCAATATTGATTGCCGAAAACAGGTGCTCTTCAACGCTCAAATCCAGCATTTCCCGGCTAAAATACCCATTGGATACCAGCACATGGAAAATCCCTGCCAACAGTTCGCGTTTGCGGCACTCCAGCACTGTATCGCGGGCATATTCAAAAAACACAGTAGGCTCGGAATATGTATATGCAATACCGTCAACCTGGTATTTCCCGGCATAATCGGCAATTTGGACGGGGGTAAACAACTTGGTATTGTTCATATTCGGGGAATACGTTTTATATGCCTGCGACAGATGGCTGTTTTGGCAGTTCAAACAGCGGAAATTGCATCCTGGGGAACCAAATGACAAAACCCTTGTATTAGGCTTGTAGTGGAAAAACGGTTTCTTTTCAATCGGGTCTATTGCTGCACCGTCGGCAGCGCCCCAACTTCTAGTAATCAGCTTGCCGCTGTTATTGATTCTCAGGTTGCAAGTGCCGCTTTTTCCATCGGGAATGGTACAGTAATGAGAGCAAAGCCTGCACCGAAGAAACTCTCCCCCGCTCCCGCCGGTTATTTTTTCGTAAAGCAAAGCCTCGTGCATACAACCCAGCTTTCAATTTGTGAATTAATCCTTAGGAATAGAAAACTTAAATTCTGAACCTTTTCCGGGCACACTTTCCACCCAAATCTGGCCGCCGTGCTTTTCGATGAACTCCTTGCACAGAATCAGCCCCAGGCCCGACCCAGACTCGTTAGCGGTTCCTTTGGTCTTGAAATTCTCGTCTATCCTGAAAAGTTTTTTAACATCATCTTTATTAATACCTATGCCGCTGTCTTTCACCGATACAATTGTTTCTTTGCCGTTAACAGTTGCATTTACTGCAATAGTGCCATTTGAATTGGAAAACTTAATAGAATTGGTAATCAGGTTCCTGAAAACGGTTTCCAGCATATTCCTGTCTCCAAACACCATTATTGCCGAATCAACCGAGGGTTTGAACCTAATGTTTTTATTTGTCATTTCGACGTCGAGCAGGGTTGCGACTTTATCGATTAACTGGCTCAGGTTAATATGCTCGGGAATAAAGCTAATGCTTCCGGTCTGCGTCATAGCCCACCTGAGCAGGTTTTCGAAAAGTGTGAAAACTCTTTTAATTGCATCGATTATCGAACCGATTTTATCGGCTAATTCTTCTTTGGATAATTTATCAGATGAGTACCTCAGGATTTCAGCCATCATAAGAATCGATGTAATAGGATTCCTGATATCATGCGAAATGATAGTAAAGAATTTATCTTTGGTAGCATTCAATTCCCTAAGTTTCATATACTGGGCATTAATCATTGCGTTTTGATCTTCCAGTTTCAACTGGGCGTTCCGGAGCTTTCGCTGCGAAGAATCGCCGATTTTAATCAGCTTTTTAGTCTGTTTCAGCAGGTTGGCATAATTCTGCGTCAGTTTGTTGAACTCATTGAGAATATCCTCCCTGGAGAGAGTATCGGCAATTTCTGCAATATCCTCCGCATGGCTGAGAAAATACAACTCAGTGGAGAAAATATTGTCAAAATCGGCTTTCTTTATTTGTTCTTTGGACATACCCTGCCTGCCGTTAATCATACGAAATCAAATTGAAAGGTATTTTCAGGCCTTCGGCAAATTCCTGGCCGCTTTCCAGAATATCCTCGTCATCTGTATGATAGTGCCAGTTGACAATAATGTTGTGGCCGCCGATATACATCTCGTCGAGCAGGTCGAGTATATCGAGTACTGCTTTCGATGAACTTGTATTAAAATATATAAGTTTGAAATTGAAAATCGTCAGTTTCCTGTCGCTTTGGAAGTACTTTTTCAGCCATTCGAAAACCGGTTTATAGAATTCAGTAGAGTTTTCGGGATATGATTCTCCTGAAAATTCCATAATCCCGTCCGGGTAATTGAAATTAATATAAGGAGTAGTCTTTGTGCCGGGCAATATCAGGTTATCCATAATTATTCTCCTTTAGAAATTTTGACTGAAAGTACAAGAAAAGAGTGTTTGTCATTGTAATCATCAATGCAGAAATCAATTTTTCCGGCCGACTTACGTGCAATTTCGAGCAAACCGAGGCCGGCGCCTTTATTGCTTTCATCGGCAGGCTTTCTGATTTGTTCGTTGTATTTATTCTTTTTCTCTTCGTCGGTCATGGAATTAATCGACATAATCTTCTCGCGCAGAATGCTGGACTTCTCCTTATCAATCAGGTTTCCCGAATATATGGTATAATTATCATACCCTTCGAGGAACGTGATAATACCCACGCCGTAAGATTTATTGCCCGAAATCTCGCGCTCTGCCGAATAATGCATTATGTTTTGCGCCAGTTCGATAAAAACTGCAAATATCTTCTTGATTTTTTTGTCGATAGTAATTTTATTCCTGATGAAATCGCCCATTTCAACAAGAATCTCCTGCGAAAGCGCCCCTTTGAAAGAGATTAAAATATTATGGCCTTTAACCTGATTGTAGTAATTGAATAGGTCAAATTCCAGCATAAAATTTCCTTAATAATAATAAAATTTTTTATAAATTAACTAATCTTAATGTTTTAATCAAAGATTAAATATTCAAACTGCCAATATTATTAAAAATATCATTATGAAAATACCAAATAGTAATTTTCAAGATGAAATCCTGAATTCGAACAGATTTTAAAATTGACCAGGTTAATCAATAGATATTGTCAAATAATAACTTAAGGAATTTTGCAATTAACCGATATTATTAGCATTATTATACAAAAATACCCTTATTTTTTTTGGGTAATTTTCTGGAAAAAAAATGGATATGAATCATGTTGTTGAAAATTCGTTTAAAAAAAGTATAGGAACAGAAAATGGTCATATTAGCGGGATAAGCTTACTTATAGATATCATTAGAGATCACCCGTCAGCTATTCTGATAATTAACGGCTCTGATAATACCATAGCAGGTTTTAGCAAAGCTGCAGCCGAGTTGTATCATTATGACCCAAGCGATCTGTACAATTTAAATATTGGCAGGCTCTTTGGCGATTCCAATTCGAACATGGACAGCTATTCAAAACACAATAACACACAAATTGCTCAACATAAAACAAAATCTGGTGAATTAATAAATGTAAAAGTCGAATACTCTAAGTTTGATTCAGATAACTTGAGCTATTATTTTATGTCAATAAATCCGACAACAGATATTGATGAAGATATCAGAGCTTTAAAAGAAAAATCCGAATGTATGCTGTTGTCGCTGGTGGTGACGCTCGCCGCCGGGCTGCTGATGGTGAGCAAT
>DAINRZ010000397.1:0-4114 GCA_036741575.1 Kapaibacterium sp. (SeqCode) | reverse complement strand
ACTTAAGTCCGGTTTAATTCCGTAAATCTCTTGGGCGCCACCGGCAGCAACCCTGAAACCCGACATAACCTCATCGAAAATCAGCACAATACCTTCGGAAGTGCAAATTTCCCTCAGCTTTGCCAGGAATCCACGATTTGCAGGCACCACACCCATATTGCCTGCTATAGGCTCTATTATCACTGCTGCAATTTCACCCTTATTGCTTTCTGTCAGCTTTTCGACTGAATCGAAATCGTTGTAATCAGCTATTAGAGTGTCGGCTGCTGCACCTGGTGTAACTCCGGGGCTGGTAGGCACACCGAAAGTCAGAGCACCGGAACCGGCTTTAATCAGGAAGGAATCTGCATGGCCATGGTAGCAGCCTTCGAATTTAATTATTTTGTCCCTGCCGGTAAAGCCGCGAGCCAGCCTGACAGCGCTCATGCATGCCTCGGTGCCGCTGTTGGCCATACGCACTTTTTCAACTGATGGGACCAGTTCGCAAACAAGCTGCGCCATGCGGACTTCCTTCTCTGTCGGCGCTCCAAAACTTGTACCCAATTCGAGGGCTTCTTTTAGTGCATTATGAATAAATTCAGGATTGTGCCCGAAAATATGAGGCCCCCAACTTCCGATAAAATCGATATATTTATTGCCGTCGGCATCGTAAATATAAGAGCCTATGCCACGCTCCATAAAGACCGGGTTGCCCCCGACAGATTTAAAAGCCCTGACCGGCGAATTTACTCCCCCGGGAATAAACTTCTTAGCTACTTCGAATAATTTGATGCTTTTGTTCATTGCCATATTTCCTGCTTTCGCTTTCAATAAAAGAATGCAAATTAATATTCAAAAACTGAATATCAACATAAAAAGTAGGTAATATCAAATAATAGCACCAGTTTGCATTATTTGCAATAAGCATTGCAACGTGCTGTAAATAAACTTGCGGTTGTGTGCATATTACTCGATTAATGTGCCTTGTGCCTTCATAGTGAATCATGCCGCAAAATGAAAAACTATAAAAATATATATTTTTTATTAGATTAATATTATTTAATTTTATCTGATGATATTTTAGGTTTATTTTTTGTAATTAAAAAAATAATATTTCAGGAGCTAATATGGCAACAGTAACCAAGAGGATTAAAGGCAGGAACCTTCTGCCGAACAAAAGCCAGCTGACGGAACTCGATATCAAAGACCCGATTGTTAAAGGGCTGGTAATAGAAATAACGAGCAAATCGGAACCGCCACGGCTTTTGCTGGAGCGCCTTGAGGAAGTTGCCAACAAAGTGCTCGACAAATACCAAAAAATCATCCAGGAAGAAGCCAAACGCCTGAATGACGAGATAATCGGCAAAAAAGGCAGGGCTAAAATAAAGCCCTCCGAAGCTGAGAAGTTTCTAAAAGAAGCAGCCCAAATGGCCGAATCGACAGAAAAAAGCATTAATAATGCCCTTAAATCCATCCAGGGGGCCATAAACGAAGCTGTTCAGGCAGAACTGCGCAAACTGGGCCAAAAAGACCGCAACCTGCTTGAGGCCAGGATAAAAGTGGGTATCGATATTACTTTCGGCGTTATCGGCATTGCCGGCAACATTACCAAATTAGTCGTCAGCAGCGGTGCCGACGTTACATCATGGCTTAGCCTGGCTAAGGGCATTTACGACCTGGCCAAAATAATCCATACTGCCTGCACCGACCTTGACACACGCAGAAAAGAACTGCTGGCTGCAATAGAGAAATTTGCAAAACAAAAGAGTGAAATTGCCAAAGAGGAATCCGAGGCTAAAAAATCCAAACTCGGCAAAGTAAAGCATATGGGCATGAGTGCCTATAGGATGGCTGCAGGTACTGCCGAAAAAGAAGCTATTGCTTGCCTTAAAAGATACAACAACTCAGTTACCAAAACTCGCAACCATGTTTACAGCGAATGGTCTCCCAAACTGAACGAAGCGGAAAGAGCATTTAAAAGCGCTCAATCGGTGAAAGATGCCCAGAAGCTGTTTAAAGCATTTAACGACCTTAAGCACAAATCGGCCGACATGACAAAGCAAATACAGGAAAACGAAGCATTTGCAGATATGGTTGAAAATGGCTTGAAAGAGATGGGTGCTAAAGTTGATCTGCGGCCATTCACAGAAAGAATTTTCACCAAAGAAGGGCTTATAGAAACAGCTAAATTTGCCAAAGACGCTTACAGTGCTGCTTCGACATTAAAGGATATTGTGGAGACAATTGTAAAAGCTGTATAGAAATTCAGCTCTTAATACTTTTTAAAAAAATTTCCCTAACTTACCGGATGTGAACGAGATAGATACCCGGAGGAAATACTATTCTTAATATCTTCCTAACATAATAAAGTTTCATCTGTATATCTTGCATAGAGCAGGTAATTTTTGAGACTGAAGTACTAGATTAATGTAATGACGGCTATTGGAAAATCGAAGTATGGTATGAAATATAGACAATTATTCCAAAGGGATGATTTGTCTTAGGATTTTAAATTAACTCTTATTAGTATAGGAGAATGTATAAATGAACCGTTTAAATTTTTACCGACATATTTTTTTTATAAAAAGCAACAATGAAATTTCAAAGTTTATAGCTATTTTATCTTTATTATTATTTGTTAACCTTGAAATGCCAGCCAGTCCGGGATATTGGAGAGTTACCACCCTGAACAACCCTTCTCCGGGCTACCTGAAGTTTTATTGGCTAAGCAACAGACATTTCTCTCTGTGGGATAATTACGGAAAAGAAATTTATATTGACTCCTCTTATATTAATATTAATCTTCAGAACTTTAAAATGCTTCCAAGCGGGTTGTGGATTGCTAACGGGTCGCCTGTTCCCGGGATTAACAAATATTATATGCTCGGCCAAGATATGGAGATTGTTGACAGCATACCTCTATCCAATTCCCTTATCCATGATTTTCATGATGTTATTCAGCTTTCGAACGGTCACTTCCTTGTTTTGTATATGAACAACCAAATTGTGGATATGAGCAAACTGGTGGAAGGGGGCAATCCCAACGCTGTCGTCCTCAACAGTATCTTAGTCGAAACCGACAGGACCGGGACAGTTTACTGGTCATGGAATGCACTCGACCATATGAATGTGCTAGATATCACTTCAGGAATCGACCTGCGGTCGGCAGTTATCGATTTCCCCCATGCAAACTCTTTTTGCGAAGATACTGACGGCAATATTATAGTTTCTTTCAGGTATGCCGACGAGATATCCAAAATAAATAAACAGACAGGCAATTTCGTTTGGAGAATGGGTGGCTCTCATTGCATAAATAACCAGTTTAATTTTACCAACGACAACTTCAACGGTTTTTTTGGTTTTTCGCACCAGCACTCTGTTTCGATGTTGCCTAACGGCAACATCCTGATATACGATAATGGGAATAAAAAGGAACCGAAGTATTCAAGAGCTGTAGAATACTCATATAACACCGAAAACAAAACTGTGACAAAAGAATGGGAATACAGATATACTCCCGATGTTTTTGTAGGCTCGATGGGGAGCGCGGTAAGGCTGCCGAGCGGCAATACGCTGATTAACTGGGGCCAAAACAGGATAACCGAAGTAACACCGGACAAACAGATTGCATTCGAGATGGTTTGGGAACCCGGGAGCGATGAGCTTGCAGGTGTTTACAGAGCTTTCAGGTATGTCACAAAAATGGATGCTGTTTCAAAATCAATTACAGGGCAGGGAGATTACATCTTTGCTAATTCAGTTTACAATACGGATATCACACTAAGTATCTCATCTTTGTCTGATACAGGGACTGTAAGCATTGAAAAACATTATTATGGTCCGCCGTCAGGTGCTTACAATGATTCAGGTTTTACTAATGTGTTGCCTTACAGATGGGTTGCTTCATCGAAAGACATTAACAGCATAGCCGGGACAATAGCAATTAGTGCTTCCGGTTTCCAGGGTTTAAGCAATCCCAAGAGCTTAAGAATATATAAAAGAGGCAAAGAAACCGAGGGTGTGTTTACAAAACTCACAACTACATATAATTCACAAACAAAAAAAATATATGCAACGTATAACGGCTTAGGTGAGTTTGTTATTACTTATTTCCATTTTCCCAAGCCGCAGCTTT
>DAINRZ010000396.1:0-4121 GCA_036741575.1 Kapaibacterium sp. (SeqCode) | reverse complement strand
TAGCGCATATAACCGCCGAAGTACAATACTGTAAATAAATCTGTAGAGCCAAGGGGGCCTCCGCTGTGGCCCGATTTGGCAAGCACGAGGCTTTTGATGATGTCCCTGCGCACTTCGAGGGCAATTTCTTTATACTCTTCGGGGCTGCGCCTGCGGTTTTCAAACGTTCTGCCCGAAAATTCCACTTTTAATGACATAAATTCTATTCGCTTTATTCAAAAAATAAAATTCAAAACTACGAAAATTTACATAAATAAAAGGCGAATGAAGAACCGAGTTGTTAACATTTTGTTAACACTTATTATATGAGATTTGCTTTATTACAATAATGTTCGGAGATTTGTAAACTCATTGCAATAAGTAATAGATCGAGTATCTATGCAGCTTTTTATTCATTCTCTACGAAATTCCTGAAATCATTCAGTGTTTTCATTGTTTGCTTTTTGAATGCCCCGGGCATAATCATCCCGAATAGCTTCATAAATCCCTGGAATTGGAACTCGTTTTCGTTTATATACTTCGTCCTGCCGTCCGGAAGGGCAACGAACCTGTTTTTTACTATGTTGAAGACCCCTTTGGCTTCGTAAGTACCGGTAAATTCTTCGGGCAGGTTGCGAACCGTGACGGTCTCTATCATTTCGATTTCCCGCTTACCCATCTTGAATTTCAGCTTCGATTTGGCGCCTGGCCGGCCTGGTTCTCCGCTCAGATGCTCGAACGACAAAAGGCCGTCCATCCATTTAGATAAATTGTCGGGATTATCGAACAGCTCGACAACTCTGTCTATAGGTTTATTTATTTCTATTTCGGAAATATATTTCATATAATACCTCGATTAATACTTTGAAATTAATTGAGAAATAGACATTAAGGCAGGTAAAATTATTGTTTAGTCCTGTCGAATATTTATGTTAAATGATTACCATTTTAATTGGAATGCCGGAAAACGGCACACATGAAAATTTTGGGGACTAATTAAAAAGTATTTGGTTTAGTCAGCGAATATATACTAATAATTAGTCCAAGCCTTATTTTGAAGAGGGCAGTGGGATGGACTTAACCAATCTTTATTACATTTTCGACTTCTTTTATATTCTTACTGCATCTACATCTGTAAACATTAATATACATATCCTGTGTCATTTTATTTATTATACAATCCTATCAGCAATCTTAATATACTCATGAGTGACGCCGTCGATTTTAATTATTATTTTCAAATCTTTTCATATAAAATCTGCTATGTAATTGAGAATTGGCCTTTGTCCCGGAAACTGATAAGCCATCTTTTTTCCATTCCGAAGCAATTCAAACTATATCCTGATTTCTGATTTTGTAGAACAATTGCGATTCTACCCTGCAAAGATTTTAAGATTCTTGTTTTAATAATTGTTAATCATTTCGGCACCATACCCGCCCCCTTTAATCCACCTTCAAAGGAAGCCAACTCTTGACTTGCTTTTATGGATTCAAATTTGGAATATCATTAAATTATCTTATGATCCATTATTTTAAGTTTATTATTCAATTTTAAACCAATTCAACAATAAAATTTATTATAAACTCTTACCGTCTTAAAAAATATTAGTTTAAATTAATAAATATATTAAGTATGCAAAAGTTTTTATTCTATATTACAACTATAATAATTAGCAGCCACTTAGGGTATGGCATTACAAGCCGCTCCGGCAGCGTAGGCATTCAAATACTTTCTGAATCCGCCTCCGTGCAGCCCGGCAAGGAATTCATGATGGCTGTTAAATTTGTAATCGATAAAGGGTGGCATATCTACTGGCTCAATCCCGGAGATTCCGGCATCCCAACTGAAGTTGAATGGAATTTGCCCGAAGGTGTTACAATCAGTCAGGTTTACTGGCCGGCGCCACAAATTTTCAAATCGTACGGCCTGGTGAGCTATGGCTATAACGGAACCCTGGTTGTACCAGTTAAGCTTAAGGCAGGCGCTCAGGCCAAGGGAGCAATCAAAATCACGGCAAGAGCTTCCTGGCTTGTCTGCAAAGAAAAATGCATCCCCGGTAAGGCCGAAGCATCAATCAGCCTTAATACAAGCCCCGGTGAACCTGAAATTAATAAAAGCAATCGAAAAGTTATCGATAATGCTTTATCAGCATTGCCTGTAGTTACTGCCGAGTGGCAATTTATTGCAACTAAGAATGATAATACAATAAAGATTAGTATTAAACCGCCTTTATGGTTCGGTAAAATCTTGAAAATGATGGATTTTATACCATTTGCAGGAGGTGTTTTTTCGACTGCTGATGGAAAACTCACAAAACTACCCGATAACAGCTACAGTATCGAGATTGCTCTCGACCAATACCGTACCTTGGAACCAGAGCATGTAGAAGCACTGTTATATACAGGTTATAGTTGGGTAAACAGAAACAAAAACAAATATATTTATATTAAAATACCAATTATCAATAATTAATAGGAGATTGTTTTATGAAATTTCTTTTCTTAAGCCTGCTTATTGCAATGATTGCAGCGAGCAGCATGAAAGCCGATACAGCCGAAGTGGGCAAGCCCGCACCGGATTTTACCCTGACCGATTACAAAGGCAAAGCCCACAAATTGTCCGATTATAAGGGCAAAATTGTTATCCTCGAATGGGTTAATTACGACTGTCCATTCGTCAAAAAACACTATGATTCGGGAAATATGCAGAAATTGCAAAAAGAAATGGATGCCAAAGGTATTGTTTGGCTTTCCGTTTGCTCATCTGCCGAGGGGAAACAGGGGCATTTTACTAATGATGTTATTAATTCGAGATTGGAAAAATACAAAGCCTCGGTTACTGCCTACCTGATTGACGAACCGGGTAATGTTGGTAAACTCTACGGCGCCAGGACAACACCCAATATGTATGTAATCGATCCGGCACAAACCCTCGTTTATGCAGGTGCAATCGACGACAAACCGACAGCAGACCAGAATGACGTCAATACAGCTGTTAATTACATCAGAGAGGCAGTCAGTGCACTGCTAAACGGCTCCGAAATAAACGTTAAAACCAGTAAGCCCTACGGCTGCTCGGTGAAGTATAAGAATTAAAAATTTTCCTGCAAATTAAGGTGCTTTAGCCCGGTAGCTTGTTGTTGCCGGGCTTTTTTTATTTTGATGCCTTGCCGATACATATCAACTGCTTAATTTGGCTGTTTCAGGCGCATTATCCTATCAGTAATTTCCCTTTTGAAACCTTTCCGTAAAAATTTCGTAAGAAGATTTCATATATAGGTATCAGCAAATATCAGAGGCAAGGCTTATGAAGCATTTTGTTATGTGTATAATCCTATGTATGTATGTCAGCTCAAATACTTATTCCTCGGGCGCCGCCGCAAGTGTTGCCGCAGCAAAAACAGGCACGGTTTCGGGTATTGTACTTGATTCGGCTACAATGGGAGCTCTTCCTTATGCGACAGTGTCGATAGTCAATATAGCGAATCCCTCGGTAACAGACGGAATTGCGACCAACGACGACGGTGAATTCCTGCTGAAAGGTATTCCGTTTGGAAATTACAGGTTAATGTGCACTTTCATCGGATATTACTCAAAGGTAATCGAAGATGTCTCACTAAGTGCGGAAAATCCGGTATTCAACCTGCAAAAGCTCGTTCTGGCGCCCAAATATATCGAAGGCAATACGCTGGTTGTGAAGGGAGAAAGGGATAATATCACCTACAAATTAGATAAAAAGATACTAAATATAAGCGAGAATCCAAACGTCCAGGGTGGCAGGCTAACCGATGCCCTGCAGAATATTCCTTCTGTCAGCGTCGATATGGAAGGTAACGTATCTATCCGCGGAAGCGCCAATTTTCAGGTATTGATCGACGGGAAGCCCAGCCCAATGCCGGGCAACGATGCACTGAAGTCCATCCCTGCCGATGCAGTCGAGAATGTAGAGCTGATAACTAATCCTTCTGCCAAATACGATCCGGACGGCACATCGGGTATAATCAATATCATTCTGAAAAAAGCAAGCCTCAACGGTTTCAACGGCATTATAAACGGCTCGGCTGGAATAAACGATAAATATAATACTGACGCTCTTTTCAACTACAGGCAAGGTAATATGAATTTCTATGCCGGTATTGGCT
>DAINRZ010000395.1:0-4125 GCA_036741575.1 Kapaibacterium sp. (SeqCode) | reverse complement strand
GGATCCGGTACCGTCCAGATAAATGCAAGGTTCAAACCAGGAGTAACCTGCGGAGGTACAAGAGCTTGCAATACCGCCGAAGTCTCCTTGGCGAACACACCGAATTCAGGCGTAAAAAGCAACGAAGACTGCGTTACTGCTGCCGATCCCACAAATAGATGGCAGTTCGAAAAAGAATGGATTGCAGGATGTGCAGTGGATGACGAAGTTATCTTCAGGATAAAAATCGTTAATCCTGCAGGCTCCGATATCGGCGGCGTAAACCTGACAAACGTCTCGCTCGACGACTTTATTCCTGCTGGCGCTACAATTTTGAGCGTTACCGGATGGCCATGGACTGGTATATCGGGTACTACGCTGACACCGAATCTCACCACTCTCACAGTCTCGCCCTGGACGATGTGGTATGTGGCTTATGTAAAGGTACAGTTCCCCTCGCCGACATTTGTGGCCGGGCAGACTGTGGTAAATACTGCCCAAATGAAGTTTAATACTCCATGTAATCAAAATTTTGTAACCTGGACGGATACAGCAAAAGTAACTTTGTGCCAGGGTGTAAAACAAGGAGCCTTGGGCAAATACTTTTCATTGAATTTATATTTCCCGAACAATCCGAATTATTATCCAACTTTTGCACCCGGGTGCTGCGGAGTTTACACAATGTCCTTTACCAATACAGGCACTCTGGGCCTGAACGGCTTTGTAATGGAAGACGACCTGCCTTCGAAGCTCGACCTGAACAAAATAACGACAAACGTCCCGGCTGCGAATACACCGGTTACTGTCGATGTCTTCTGCTGGTCCGGTTCTTCGTGCAGTACAACCCCGTGCACTACTGTGGTATATAATATTGCCGGATGGCAAACCATGACCGGCCTTCCCGCAAACGTATGCAAGGTACGCTGGACTTACAGTAATACAATTGCAGTAACTCAGAATGTAACCAACTACTTAGATGTGTGCGTAAGGGCGACTGACTATGCAACAGGCAATCCGGTATTACCGGGCGATAACATCCTTAATACCGTTACCGCTTCTGCCAGCGGTCTTCCGCCTATTGTAGCCACGCACAGTAAACCGGTTGATGCTACTGCGCCAAAAGTCATTGCAACAAAGCTCTTCATCGGTGGTTGTGATCCGAATTGTAATGTCAATCCTAACGGGCCGTTCCAGCCTGGGGATATTGTAAGATTCCGCATGGCTGTTGCCAATATCGGCAATGCCAATGCAACGTCCTGTACCATAAACGATCTGCTGCCTTCGGGCCTGACATACGCAGGCAACGAGACCTATTATTATGGTTCGTTCAACTGGATGGCAAATATTTACAGCCCGCCGTGCTGCTCCACAACGGTTTCTGTTCCATCTCAGGTTGGGGGTACGATAACAACTCCAACCGTTGGAGCAACGAACCTTACCTGGACATTCCCCGTTCTGCCTGCCCGCTGCGACGGTACAGTCGATTACTTCATTATCGAATTCGATGTAAAAATATCGGATGCCCCTCCGGCGCCTCCGGGGCAGTATCAGAATAAATTCACAATCTCGGCAAGCAATGTAACGACTGTAACTTCCAATATAGCATATCTTACGGTCAACCAGACTGCCCAACTTCAGGCAATTAAAGAAGTGCGCAAACAGGGCGTTGGGGCCCCGTGGGCATTTAGCACCACTGCATTGCCCAACGGCCAGATACAGTACCGGCTGAAAGTCCAGAACACGGGTAATACCCCGCTTACGAACTTATGCCTGCTTGATATTATGCCGTGGGTAGGCGATATCAAGGTTCTGCCTGCTTACACCAGCAGAGGCAGTATGTTCAATATTTCCTATGCTCCTGCCAACGGGCCGTTTGCTATAACGCCGACAGGTTTCACTCCGTATTATAACTCAATAGGTTTAGTGCAGTCCCAAAATCCAAGGCGTTCCACAGAGTGCGGCGGATTCTGCGGAGTTGCAGATCCGGGCGGTGCAGTCGCCGGGACCTTCGGCACTACGCCTGTGCAGACATATTCATACAAAGTCTCGGCAAATTCAAGTGTCAACCTTGCCCCTGGCGCTTCGCTCGAAGTAGTCGTACCAGCCAAAGTACCGGCATCGGGCGTTCAGGTGCAGGATATTGCCTGCAATTCATTTGCAATTCAGGCAGTTCCGTTAGGTATGACCAATGTATGCCTCTCGGCTGAATCCAATACCGCCTGCGTTTCTGTGGAAGAACCGAAACCATGCATGGAAGTTGTGGAAGCAAGGCTGAAATGCGTCGGCCAGGACGGCCAGGGCAACTGGATATACCAGCTTGCATTTAATGTTACTAACGGAACGGGCCAGAATACCACGCTGCAGATAACCTCGAGCAATGGAACCGTCAGCAATATTTCGCCAACTGCGATACCTAACAATACTCCCACAAATGTTACGGCTACTTTTGTAACCTCGGCTACGAGCGGCCAGGTATGCTTTGTGGCAATGCTCTATGGGCCCAACCAGCAGATACTCTGCGAAAAAGTTTTCTGCCTGGACCTCGAACCATGCCCCGATCCGTGCCCCTGCCCATTCGAAATTAAAATCGAAGGTAAGCCGCCGACTCAGGCTTCGGGTAACCTCGTGCTTTTAAATAACAATGTATCGGTCAGCACACCTCTCCTCAGGATGAGGGCAACGGTCGTAAGCGCTACGGTGACACAAACATGTGTTAACCCGACAGGCAACACTACATATACACCGGGTGTTTCAATCGTATGGACAAGCCTGAACCCATTGCTGACAACAGGGCTGAATACAAGCGAAGTAACTTACACTAACTTGCAGTGCCCGCAGGTGCAGAACCAGCCGTTTAATATGTACCTTAATATTCCTTCGGCTCCGCCCAAGAAGTGTATCCAAAGGATTAAAATTTGCATAAGATATACTTTTACAGATTGCAAATGCAACACCTGCGATACGCTTATTTGCTATGAATTCACCCGCAAATGGACTCCGTTCGATATATTCGACCATTCCGGCGGCGGTATCCTGCTGCCCGGAATACTGGAACAGAAAGGATCATCAGAGCAGATTCAGGAACCGTCAGAAAAACCGTTCGCTCAGCTTTCATTAAGTTCGGCGACAAAAGGTACACTAACAATTAACAATCCGGCAGAAGATGATTACACAATCGGTATTACAGTGAATACTCTAAGCCTTGCAACTTCGCCGGGTGTCGGCATTAAGCAGCTCAAAGCTAACAACAGCTATATGGGCAGCGGTGTGAAAGGCCAGGAAGGGTTTACCAGCAAAGGGACCCTGAAACCGGGCCAGTCGATCAGTTTTGAAGTAGAATTCGAAAACTCCGAATCTATTAGGAGCTGGATTAACACTCTCGATTTCAAATTCACAGTTCCGGAAGTACCCGATACGTTAACAGCCTCGGTCAACATCAAGGTTCGCGCTCCAGGACTTTCGGGTGGCGACATGCTTACCAATAATAAGGGAGATGCAGTAAAGAATGCCAGGACATTTGCATTATGGTTCCAGAATGCTAATATAGCAAAGGACAGTATAGGCAAACTTGTTCTGAAACTGAAAGAAGGTACAATTCTGGCAGTAGGGCCGTCAGTCAGCAGCAAGGAAGTTGCCCTTGCAAGCTACTCGCTGAATAGCGACGGCAGCCTTGTACTGCTAACAACATCGCCCGAGGCCGGTGTCGCTTCCGAATCGCCTGTCCCGCCGAATAACAATATAGGCCCGATTTACATTACAGTGGCAAGCGATAATCCGGAATCGATTACCCTAGATTTCGAAACACAGACTTTGGATGGCTATGCTGTTACACAAGGCTCAGTATTGCTGAACAGCCCGATTACTTCGATAAACGAAGGTACTCCCGGTATTGTAGAGGTCGATCTTGCTGAAGCAGTACCCAATCCCACAGACGGAACGGCTTTAATCAGGTTTATTCTGCCTGAAAGTGAAGAATGGGTCTCGCTGACGGTGACGGATACACGAGGTGCAAGGGTTGCTAATCTGGTTAACGGCATACCGATGATACCGGGAAGCCACGAGGTAACACTCGATACATCAACCCTGCCAAACGGAGTGTATTACTTTACACTTAGCACTGGTACGTCAACTCAAACAAGGAAAATC
>DAINRZ010000394.1:0-4125 GCA_036741575.1 Kapaibacterium sp. (SeqCode) | reverse complement strand
AACTAAACGGAGAAGACACATTCCGTATTTTTAAGCATAATTACATGCGGGAATATTTTGACATGCAGACAGCGCCTGACGGCACTGTATATGCTACCACTGAATTCGGCGGCCTTTACCGCCTGCGGCTCGACCTCATCGATGGCCTCTCTGTCGAGGAAGTAGAGCCTTCTCCCCTTTTCGCCTTCCCAAATCCTGCGAGGGATTATATTGAAATCGAACAACCTTCCGAAGGTTGGCAACCTTCGGAAGGTTTAACTGTATATGTTTACAACGCCATCGGAGAGAAAATTCCTGTAGGGGTTCAAAATTTTGAACCCCTACGAATCGATGTATCAGGATTGCCCGCAGGCGTCTATTTTGTCCGCTCCGGCGGCTCGTTCACGAAATTTGTGAAGGGGGAATGAAGCTTTCTCCACTGCTTTTTCACTTCACCTGGAAAATACCCAATTCCTCAGTGTAAATGCAGAAAATTTCTAATGTTATTTTTATCCGTGGATATGTGGGCACCCTAATCTCCTGTTGCAGCTTCCGCTGCGGTTTTCCTGACATCGACAAAAAGCAGCATCAGGAAACCAATAATAAAGAACGAGATTAATGAAAGTATTGCAAGCCTGTAGGAATCTGTAAACTGGTACATGAGGCCAAACAGGAGCGGCCCCAGCCAGCTTGTACCCCGTTCGCTTATTTCGTAAACGCTGAAATACTGTGCTTCTTTGCCCCGCGGTATAAACTGGGAGTAGAGGGAACGGCTCAGGGCCTGGGTTCCCCCTAAAACCAGGGCAATAACAAGGCTCACACCCAGGAATAAGGCCTCGCTGCCCGCAGGCAGAAAGCGGTAAACGAAGAACACCGCTCCAATCCATATAAAAATGCTTACTAAGAGCGACTTCTTAGTATCGAAGCGCTTTGCAATAAAGTTGAACAGCAGCGCCCCAAGAAATGCTACAAATTGGACTGCAAGGATAACAGTAATTAACATTTCGTTTTTTATCTTCAACTCCTCGACGGCAAAGACAGACGTGAGCCCAATCACCGCCTGCACACCGTCGTTATAGAACAGATAGGCACAGACGAAAAACAGTGTACGGGGATGCTTGCGGGACTGTCTGAGAGTTGCAGCCAGTTCCCTAAATCCTGTACCGATTAAAGTTTTGCCATTAGGAATAGGCTTGTACTCATAACTTTTGCGCAGCCAAATTATTGGAAATATTGTAAATAATGCCCACCACATACCGGCAGATGCCATACTGATCCTGACGGCCATATTCCCGTCTATGCCAAGTGAATCAGCATTTTGGTAAATTGCCAGGTTAAGGGCCAGCAGGATACCGCCGCCCAAATAGCCGAATGCCCATCCGGCCGATGAGACTGAGTCACGCTCTTGCGGCAGAGCAATATCGTTAAGGTATGAATTATAAACTACAATTGATGCACCAAAGCTGAGATTGGCTATAACGAAAGCTATCCCGCCGAAAAGGTAATTGGTTCCCTCGAGAAAAATCAGGCTCATGGTTGCTGCTGCCCCAAGATATGCAAACAGCATTAGTATTTGTTTCCTGCGGGCTGAATAATCGGCAACCGCCCCCAGCCATGGCAGTAGAACCACCTGAAGAATGACAGAGAGGGAAAGCATGTACGGAAAGAACGATCCGGCCTTGATTTGCAAACCCAACACCTCGACGAAAGTGTTATCAGGCGAACTTAGCTTAGCAGCATTCCCGGCTATATAGGCCAGATAAGGCCCCAGGAATACTGTTACAATCGATGTAGTAAATGCAGAATTGGCCCAGTCGTAAAAGTACCAGCCCAGCCTTTCTTTTTTGGCGCTTGTCAATATATCCCCGTAATAGTCAATAGAATTAATAATTCATTCAGGACAGCAATATAACAACTGTAATCCGTTTATAAACAAGATTTTTTGTTAATTTTGCCAAATGGAATACAATAATCGTGTTAAAGAATGAGAATTAGCGTAATTATCGTTACCCGCAACAGGAAAAGCGATATCAGGATGATACTCGGCGAGTTTGCCAAGCAGACTTATCCCGATATGGAGATAATTGTCATAGACAATGAATCCCGCGACGGTACAAGGGAAATGATGAGCGATGAATTCCCGGGTATAAAATATCTTTGGCTGCCCGATAATCACGATATCAGGGCTATCAACATAGGAATCGAAATGTCGGACGGTGACGTTATCTGGCGCACCGACAGCGATTCGCATCCCGAGGATGGTACTGAATTCGAGAGGGTTGTTCAAATATTAACTAAATATCCGGACATAGATATAATTGCCGCCGAAAACATAGAAGTCAAGAGTAATTTCCTGCCCTGGAACTGGTATCCTATCGATGTAGATAAGGTAAATGTCCCCGAAAACGGCTATAAATCGCATTATTTTCCGGGAACCGGCGCGGCGATAAGGCGAAGTGTTTACGACAAAATTGGCGGATTCTGGGAATATGGCATGGAAGAAATTGACTTTGCCACACGTGCCATCAGGAACGGTTTTAATATAAGGTATTTCCCCAATATCAGGGTCCTTCATTATTCATCTCCTTTCGAAAAATACAAAGACTTTGCCTGGCTGAATATCTCCAGGCAGATGATCCGCTATAACTGGAAAGTGTTCCCGTTCTTCAGGGCTTTGGGCAGGACGACAGTAATTTTCTGGATGCAGCTTTTAGCAGGAATAATGTCCCGGTTGTCGCCACTGGTGCTGCTCGAGGGAATAATGCAGATGCATGCCGCTTCGATACATACGATAAGATGTGAAAGAGTCCCGGTTCATAAAGAGTTATTATATGATATTACATTAGGTAAATCGATATTACATGACTATAAGGTATTCCTGAAGGCATCGATAAAGGGCAAAATTAAAAGGCTTTTCAGAAAATGAGAATACTTCAGCTATCCCCACAGTTTCCTTACCCGACCGATGAAGGAGGTAAAATCGGCATAGCCAATATTTACATGAATTTCAGCAGGTTAGGTGCTGATGTTACATTTTTTACTTTCGAAGAGCCAGGGAGCCCAATCAGGCAGGAACATAAAGCCGAGGCTGAGAAATACGGAAAATTAGTACTGTTTCCACATTCCACCAGGAACACTAAAGCCAGGATAATAAAGAGTTTTCTTACCGATACCTCAATTTACTTAAAGAAACACAACAATAGAAGTATAGAAGAATTTTTTGACAAATTTATAAAAGAAAATAAATTTGATATTATTCATGCCGATCATACCGGTATGATGCCATTAGCCCTGTATGTGCAATCAATAACAGGATTGCCACTGGGGCTCAGGCTGCATAATGTGGAATATATGATATGGAAACGATACGGCGAAAAACTTAACTTATTTAATCCGCTAAAGTTATATATCAACAGGCAGGCAAGTATTCTCAGGCTGGCCGAAAAAAATCTGATAAGCAGGGCAGATATCTGCTTTTCTGTCTCAGTTACAGACATGGAGCGAGCTGAAAAGCTTAACCCAAAAGCCAAGGTTATTACTGCAATTGCCGGTGTTAGCGAAGGCGACTGGCAGCCCGATCCCGAAATGGTAAGAAATCCTTACGAGTTAATTCATGCCACTGTTTACAACTGGATACATAATATTGACGCAATAAAATGGTTCATCGATAACGTAATGCCCGAAGTAAACAGGCTTCTGCCCGAAAGCAGGCTTAAGCTTTTAGGCAGGAATGCTCCTGCTTGGCTTGGTGATTACAGGAACATTGGGGTCGATCCTGTCGGGTATGTCGATAGTGTGCACCCTTACCTAAACAGGGCTAATATATATATTGCACCTCTATTTGTAGGCAGCGGTATTAGGATTAAAATACTCGAAGCAATGGCAATGGAGCTGCCTGTAATTGCTACTCCCGTCTCTGCCGAAGGGATATATGCCACAGAGAAGGACGGATTGTTTATAGTCGATAATGCGAAAGAATTTGCCGATAAAATAATTTTTCTGGCAGAAAACTATGAATATGCCAGAACTCTTGGCAAGAAAGCCAGGGAATTTGTATTAAATAATTTCACCTGGGAAAAAAGTGTGTCAATCATGTATGATGAGTATAATAAATTATCGGGCAACAAAAAAAATCCTTCATTTCGG
>DAINRZ010000393.1:0-4126 GCA_036741575.1 Kapaibacterium sp. (SeqCode) | reverse complement strand
TTTTGAAATTTCATTTTGAAAATATATTATTTAGCTCTAATTTTGTAATTCTTTTTAAGTACAGAATATTAATTGGAGTATAAAAAATGGCAAAGAAAGAAGTAAGGGTAAAGGTTATTCTCGAGTGCACCGAAGCCAAGAAGGAAGGCAAGCCTGCATCGCGCTACAGCACTACAAAGAACAAGCAGAATACATCCGAGCGCCTCGAGATTAAGAAGTACAACCCTTTCCTGAGAAGGCATACAATACACAAAGAAGTGAAGTAATAGTCGGCTTATTTGTATTTTTTGAGCGTGGTTGTGCTGGGCAGGCCGCGCTTTTTTAATATTTAATAAATAATAAAATGAGTAAGTTAAGCTTAGGATTCCTTGCTTCGCACGGCGGCAGTAATATGCAGGCCATAATTGACGGCTGCCGTTCAGGTTATATCGATGCAAACCCGGCTGTAGTAATTTCAAATAACTCTGCTTCGGGAGCCTTGGAGAGAGCCCGCAGGGCTGGAATCCCTTGTTTTCATATCAGCTCAAAGCAATTCAGTGCCGAAGAAGCCCTTGGCATAGCAATAGCCGATACCCTTGAAAATCACGGAGTTGATTTGGTTATACTTGCAGGGTACATGAAAATAGTCGGCCCCGAAATACTACGCCGCTTCAGGGGGAGAGTGCTCAATATCCACCCTGCGCTGCTGCCCAAATTCGGCGGCAAGGGCATGTACGGCAGGTTTGTGCACGAAGCGGTCCTGGCGGCAGGCGAAAAAGAATCCGGCCCGACAGTGCATCTCGTAGATGAAATTTACGACCACGGGCGCATACTAGCCCAGGCAATAATCCCGGTTCTCCAGGGCGACACTCCCGATACTCTGGCTGATAGGGTGCTGCAACAGGAGCACATTTTGTATCCAGATACAATACGCAGGATTGCTCTTGGCGAAATAATCCTCTGATATTTTTCAATACACAAAATAATTTTTAACTTTGAATATTGTTTTTTATTCAATATTTATTATTAAGATAATATGGTGATTAAGCTATATAATTCGTTAACGAAAAAACTTGAAGAGTTCAGGCCTTTGCAGGGGGATACAGTCAGGATGTATTCTTGCGGGCCGACAGTCTATAACTATGCCCACATAGGGAATATGAGGGCATTTCTTTTTGCCGACCTTCTGCAAAGGGTGCTCAGATATGCTGGTAAATACAATATCAAATGGGTTATGAACATTACCGATATCGATGACAAGACTATACGCGACAGCGCACCTGGCAGCAACGCCTGGCGCGGCGAAATGGGAGGCCAGACTGATAATCCGATGGCAAACCTGAAAAAACTTACAGAATATTACCTGAATGCTTTTTTAGATGATATTACAAAACTGGGAATTAATACTGATGATTTCCACTCAATGCCCAAAGCAACGGAATTTATTGGGCCTATGCAGGAATTAATCAGTCGAATCCACAGCAAAGGGCTTGCTTATATATCCGGCGGCTCTGTTTACTTCAATGTCTCTGAGTGGAGAAAGCAAGATGTATATGGTAAATTGTTCAATATCGACTTCGAAAATTTTAAAGCCGGCGCAAGAATTGATGCCGATGAATACGAGCGCGAACAAGTGTGCGATTTTGTGCTGTGGAAAGCCCACAAACCGGGAGAACCATACTGGGAATTTGAAATCGGCGGGCAAAGCTGTCCCGGCAGGCCCGGTTGGCATATTGAATGTTCGGCTATGGAATATGAATTACTTGGACTGCCGTTCGATATTCATACAGGAGGCATAGACCTGAAGTTCCCCCACCACGAAGACGAAATTGCCCAGAGCAAAGCCGGTTACGGCATAGAACCGACTGCTGTTTGGTGCCACAACGAGTTTTTAGAGGTAGAGGGAGAAAAAATGTCGAAGTCAAAAGGTAATTATTATACACTGAGGGATTTAACCGGCAAGGGCATCGATCCGCTCGACATCAGGTTTACAATGCTTTCTTCTCACTATTCTTCGATTTTTAATTTTACTTTCGACGGAATTTCATCTGCCCGTAAGGGGAGGCAAAGAGTGCAGGAATACATTTACAGCCTTCTCGACGAATCGATACCGCCTGGCGCTGCCCAAGTGGATACCGGCAAGCTAATGAGCGATGTCTGCTCGCATCTTGCCGAGGACCTCCATACTCCAAAATCGCTTGCAGCGCTTTTTGGGTTTATGAACAGCAACCCTGTTGCCAACTTAAGCATCGAGGCCAGGAAAAGCGTTGCAGGATTCCTCCAAAGATACAATATGATTTTCGGCGTGTGGGAATTTACTGGCCGGGCAGCAAAACCGGACATACCCGTTGAAGTGGCGGAATTGGCAAAAATGAGAATGGAAGCGAGAAAACAAAAGAATTTTACAGAAGCAGATACCCTGAGGATGAAGATACTAAAAGCAGGGTATATCGTTAAAGATACAAAAGACGGTTACGATATAGAAAAGCAATAATTATGAGCCTGGCAAGGACAATAGGTATCATCGGTGCAGGCAAACTTGCAAAGGCTTTGCTTATTAATCCTGTCGAAGGCTTTAGCGTAAAGTGGCTTTATATGCGGCCGGGCCGCAAAGAACATGAATTGCAGAGATTACTGACAGATAATGAATGCGGCGCTGTAAGTCTCGCCACAGAATTAGAGGGATTAAGCATTCCGGATATGCTGTTTATTGCTGTAAGCGACAATGCTTTGCAGGAATTGTCGGCTAATCTCGCAGATAAATTCGGAGATGGGCTTGCCGGCAGGCATGTCGTTCATTTCTCCGGAATTAATACTGTTGATATATTGGATGCATGCCGCCGGAAAAATGCTATCGTACATAAAATGCATCCTTACCAGACTTTTTTCTACCCCGAACCTGGAATCTTCAATGGGATATTTTGGGGGGTGCAGTCCTCAGGCAATCAGGAAAACATTTTAGATTATATTGCCAAATCCGGAGGTTATATTTGGGATATGAACAGTTTTGGAAGCACCGAACATATTAAATACCATGCATCGGCAGTAATAGCGTCGAATTTTACCAATATAGTTATTGCATACTCAAAAAAAATACTTCATGGCCTAAGTATCAGCAGCGAAATAATTTTCCCAATTATAAACAGGACTATCGCAAATGCCTTTAAAGGGAAAGATTTCCCGCTTACCGGGCCGATAGCCAGGGGAGATACTATTACGCTGCAAAAGCACTTGGAGGCATTGGAAGAGGATGATAATCTAAAGAGATTCTACCTGGATGTTTCAGAGGCGGCTCTTTCCCTGATTGAAGGCACAAGCGCCATTGATGAGCAGAAGATAAACGAAATCAGGCACTTACTGGAAAAGTATAAATAAAATAACTCTCATGTTTTTCATTTCTCCCTGCATTATAGTAAAATTCGAATTTAAGAACACTTGCGGGATTGATCCCATGCCGCCTGTGGCATGATAAATAAAAATCTGGTTTTAAAGCAAATTGTATGGGTAAATAGTTCAATCCCCTGGTTAAAATAAACTATGGAATTGTATTAGATGACGAATGATTAACCAGAATTTTTTCACATCCCAAAACCACTTCTTTTAGAGTGGGTGGGGTGCTTTCCGGCATTGCACATCTCTAAAAATATGGGTTGCTGCTCAAGCAGTCGGGTTGTGTATGATTATGTCCCGTATCAATCATAGTTTTCAGGGAACGTATTCTTTTATTACTTTCTAATTTACCTATTCAAACAGTAAGAGAGTCTATATCTCTTCATAATATACCATTTGCTTAAGGCAGGATTATCCATTTAAAAGAAATTCCATTATAATAAGTCATTTTAATTATATGTAATAAAATGAACTATTTCGGTGTTATAAACGAATTTTAAAAAAATAAAAAATATGTGTAACTAATTTAATACTTAATTGTTATAACCTATAAATGAAGTTGAATTATGAAAATATGAGCGATAATGAGTTATACAAACTATTGAATGACAAGGACAAGGAAAAATCGGACAGGTCATTTATGGAATTGTATAACAGGTATTCAAAAAGGATATATATGTATTGCAAAAAAATAATGGGAGACGCAAGCCTGGCAAAAGATGCCTTCCAGGATACTTTTGTAACGTTCTTTAACGAA
>DAINRZ010000392.1:0-4130 GCA_036741575.1 Kapaibacterium sp. (SeqCode) | reverse complement strand
AATGAATCGGCAAGGCGCCAGTAGAATTCAGTCTGGATTTTGTCTTTAGAAGGCTTTTTATTAGTTAGAATATTTGGGAAATACCTCTCGGCAAAACCGGCAGATTCGTATTGAACCGAAAGTAATTCGGGCCTTGTCGAACCAGATTTAACAGTTTCGCCCAGGTAATCGCCGATTAGCGTAACTTTAGAAATATCAGGCCGTTCTGCCTGTTTATCAACTGAATTTTCATTGGAAATCAGAATTATTGACGAGGCTATCAATGTTGCACAAAACAGTAAAAGCAATTTCATAAACTATCCTTTCATTAAGCTAATATTTGTACCAAATTTAGTATAGTTCTGCAAATTAACCAAGTTTTAAATTACTATTTTTATTATATATAAATATGCTATTAAGAATTGCAGGATTGAAGAATTATTAAGATATTAAGAGCCTACAAAATTATCTGTTATCGGTTTAATCGGCAAATTGAAGATAATTGCATAATTTCTTGATTTTTTTTGCAAATAACACTTTTTTACTTGAGAAAATGGATTTAGAGTATTATTTTGTAACATTGATTATTAATGAACAACTGGATTCTCGTTAATGAGTGCTATAGATGCAAATTGCCACAGAGAACTATCGCAGAATCTGCTTGATTTATCTAACAGGAATATTTCACGTATCGATTTCTTTTACGAAATTACTAAACTATTGCTGGTTTTTACATCATCCGATTCGGTAGAATTATTCATTAACGAAGAAAACAAGTATATACATACAAGGATTTCGAGTAAAACCAAATATGCCTTTAATTATGATATTTTCCCTGCCGATAAACATACCAGTGGCGATATCTCTGTAGTTAACAGTATGTATCCCGTCTATAATTACTTAAAAAAGCTGATACAAGCTCAATCTTCAGATCATGCAAAGGGTATTGTAACTACACGGGGAACACTCCTTGCAATAGGGCTGGGAAGCAGATTTGCGGCAGAAATGGCAAAGCTGAACCCCGATAAGTATTATTCCACTATCAAAATATATTCAATTCTAATAACTCCCTTAAATTTCGGAGACAGCAGCCGGGGATTGCTAAGTATAATATCCGAAGCAGACAATAGTTTTTCAGAAGTATTTGCCGAAACTTTCGACGATATTGCCTCGATTCTTGCAGTTGCTTTGACAAATCACAGAAACAGCTCGGATCTTAACGAAAGGACTAAGGAGCTTGCCTGTTTGTACAGGCTGGCGCAGCTTTCAATCGATACAAACAAGCCACTGCCGGAGTTCTTCTCCCAAATAGCCGAACTTCTGCCCCCGGCATGGCAATACCCCGAGATTACATCGGCAAGAATTGTTTTCGATACGCAAATGTTTTATACGGCTAAATATATAGAAGGCTGGCAGAGGCAGAGTTCCGACATTATTGTCAATGGGGTCAACCGTGGATTTGTAGAAGTTGTTTATTCGCAGACAAAACCCAAGATGGACGAAGGGCCTTTCCTGGCCGAAGAGCGCAGCCTGATAGACTTCTTTGCGCGGCAGCTTTCGTTTATCATCGAGCGGAGAGAGGCAGAGCGCGAACGCCGAAAGCTAAGCGAGCAGCTCAGGCATACCGACAGGCTTGCCATAATCGGCCAGCTTGCCGCCGGTGTGGCCCACGAACTCAACGAACCGCTCGGGAGCATACTGGGCTTTGCCCAGCTTATTGGTAAAGCTCCTTCGCTTACCGAAGATGCCAGCCGGGACCTTAGCAAGATAATCAAAGCATCGCTATATGCCCGTGAGGTCATAAAAAAACTACTCGTGTTTGCGCGCGAAGTGCCGGCCCATATGGAAGAGGTAAACCTAAATACAATTATCCTGGACGGCCTTTATTTCTTCGAAGCCCGCTGTGCAAAATCACAGATTGAAATCGTTCGCTCGCTGGCTGCCGGCCTGCCGAAAATTATGGGCGACAGTTCTCAACTCAACCAGGTACTTATCAACCTTGTAGTCAATGCCATTCACGCAATGCCCGGCGGCGGCAAACTGATTATACAAACTTCTTATGACGGGAATAGCGCCACTTTGTCCGTCGAAGATACTGGCACGGGAATGCCCGACGATGTACGGGCAAGGATTTTCCTGCCGTTTTTCACAACCAAGGACGTGAACGAAGGGACAGGGCTGGGTCTTGCCGTTGTGCACGGGATTGTTACTGCCCACAATGCCGAAATAAAGGTGGACAGCATTCAGGGCAAAGGTACAAGGTTCGATATCAGGTTCCCATTATTAAAGAAAACAGATGATTGACAGTTATAGTTTTTGCTAAATAAATACAAATAAAAATGGATAGAAAAACCCTGCTTATTGTCGATGATATTGCTGATACTCTTGAGCTGCTGAAACGGAACCTCGAAGCAAGAAACTATTTTGTCCATACAGCTTCCACCGTGCCTGAAGCAATCAGCATTCTCGAAAGCAATCACATTGATCTTGTTATCACCGACCTGAAAATGCCCCAATACAGCGGGCTCGACCTCATAAGGCATGTGCGCGATAATTACCGTAAAACCGAGGTAATGATGATTACAGGTTATGCCACTGTGGCAGGGGCTGTTGAAGCTATGAAGACAGGAGCCTCCGAGTTCCTTTCCAAACCATTTACCGAAGAGGAACTCTATAATGCAGTTGCAAAAGCATTGGAAAAACTAAAGAACCGAGGCAAAACAGCAATAATCGAAAAAGAACCGGGCAATTTCTTCGAAAAATATGGCATTTTCGGAAATTCCGAACCAATGAAGAAAGTTTTCAGGACAATTAACAAAATCGCCTCGACAAGTGCAAATATTTTAATTACCGGCGAAAGCGGCTCGGGCAAGGAACTTGTGGCTCGTGCCATTCACTATAGCAGCGCCCGCTCACGCTCGCCGTTCGTGCCTGTAAACTGCGGCGGCATACCCGAGAACCTGCTGGAGAGTGAATTATTCGGCTTTGTCAAAGGGGCTTTTACAGGCGCTTACGAAACTCGCTCGGGCTTTTTTCAGACTGCCGACGGCGGTACCATTTTTCTCGACGAAATAAGCGAAACCAGTCCGGCAATGCAAGTGAAGCTGTTGCGTGTGCTTCAGGGGAAAGAAGTATGTATGATTGGCACTAACAAGCCCGTCAGGGTTGATGTCAGGATAATTGCTGCTTCAAACAAAGACCTGGAACTTCTGGTGCAGAAAGGAAAGTTCAGGGAAGACCTGTTCTACAGGCTAAATGTGCTGACAATTAATATCCCCCCGCTTAGGGAGAGAGGCGAAGATATGAGAGCGCTAATTAACTACTTTATTAATAAATACTCGGAAGAATTTAAAATAAAAGAACTTAAACTTTCCGATAAAGCTATGGAAGCGCTCAGGAATTACTATTGGCCAGGTAATGTCAGGGAATTGGAAAACCTGGTTCAAAGGCTTGTCGTTATGGCCGATAACGAAATTATTGATGTGCCCGACCTGCCCGGCCTGATGAGGTATTCTATTTCGAGGGAACAGGGATACACAAGGACACTTGCCGAAGTGGAAGAGGAATACATAAGAAATGTAGTGGCTTTCGCCGACGGTAATAAAACCCGGGCAGCAGAAATTTTAGGTATTGATAGAAAAACACTCAGGGAAAAATTAAAATAGCCGGCATATTGATTAATTCAGTAGTTAGCGACTTTTTTTTAAAATGAAAATATATCTATTATTTAGTAGGTCATATCAATAGGATATAAAATTTTGACTATGGTTTATTAAATCCTTAGTCAAAGCACAGCCGGAAAGAAGTTTTCTTTTTTTGTTAAACATTGTTTATATTTATTACTCAACTTTCCGAGTTACTATTAAGCCCTAAGATTATATCAGCAGAAGGCCATGTTAACCTTAAAACCATATTTTTCCAGAACAAACCCAACAAAAGTATTTAGTATATCATCGATAATAACAGCAGTATCGTGAAAGCATTTCCTGATTTTTAATAATGCCATCCCCAGAATTCTAACCATAGCTTCAATTAAAGTAATGTCATTCATTTCTTCGACAATTTCGAGGAACATACCGCCATAAGATTTTCCGTCTTCCTGACTTCGACACTTTATAATTCACGATTTTATAAGATGTTATAAATCAAGC
>DAINRZ010000391.1:0-4131 GCA_036741575.1 Kapaibacterium sp. (SeqCode) | reverse complement strand
TAACTTTGATATTATCTATTGGTGGGGTATTCGCGGATTCAACTGCCTGGGATTTCTTCTTTTGCTTAGCAGGTTTCGGCTTTACACCCTGCTTTGCAACCTTCTCGAACTGTATCCTGCGGTTATATTTCTTAAAATTTTCGATAAACTTGCCGAGAGATGCAACCCTGTCGTCGAGCAGCTTTTGCATTTGTTCTTCGGGCGGCACCCTGACAGATGCAGTTTTCGATTTGCCTTTTTTGTCGGTTATCAGCCTTTTTTCGGTTTTTGGCGCAAAGAATGTATCTTCGGCGGACACCTCAATAACGACGAAAGTGTTGGGATTAGCTTCCAGAAAGCCAAAAGCATCGGTAATAGCTCCCAAATAGCTTCCTGCAAGGGCGGCGCTTCCGGGATTGAAAGCATTTGCAGCAGAAATCTGTAAGCCTGTTTGCATTTTCTTTAGCCTGAATTGCCAGGTAAGTTCACGGTAATCATCTTTTTCAGGTGTATCCAGGAAATTCTGTGGCTTTACGATAAGCCACCCGGTTACGCCAATGCTGTATCGGTATCCGTTTTCGATAACTCCCTGAAAAGAGCCGTCAAATCCATTCGATTTAATCTTAATGTATTTGCCGGATTCGCTCAGGAAGACAAAGGTAGCCGACAAGGGCTGGTTTGTAGCATCTTCGAATACTTTTCCCTGGATGAGGGTATTCTTTTTCTGGGCGGTTAAGTTAACAGCAACGGTTATTATCACAGCTAAAGCCACCCAAAACATCTTATTAATCATTAGAAAACTCCATTGTTCTACTCACTTCTAATCTCACTTGTTATAACTGTGGATGCAGCTCTTCTTGCAGGGAAAATGGTGGCCAGCCAGGAAAGCAGCAGCGAAAAAGCAGTGATAATTATTACATCGGTTATATGCAGGGAAATCGGGATCGAGGGGACGAGATACTTTGAAGAATCTATTTCGAACCAGTTATACCTGATTTTGCCAAGGCAAAAGCCTACACCGATAATGACACCAAGGAAAGTGCTTATAAAACCGATAATAATACCCTGGGTCCTGAATATCCTGCCAACAGCTGCGCTACTCCATCCTAAGGCTTTCATCAGCGCAATATCGGGTTTCTTCTTGACGACAGTCATAGAAAGGGAGGCCAGCACATTGAATACGGCTATTATGATAATAAGGCTTAGCACTATAAACGTAGCTATTTTTTCGAGTTTCATAATGCTGTACAGTTCTTCGTGCAGGCTGTACCATGTTTTCACACTAAACTCTGCAGGCAGCCTTTTTGCAAGCTCATTGCTGAACGGCTCGACATCCTTGATATCCTTTAACCTTATGTCTATTGCAAATGCCTGCCCATGAGCAAGCCCAAATACCTTAGCCCCGGCAGCATCTCCCGAATAAATATATATATCGTCATAGTCCTTGGTATGAGTTTGGAAGATACCTGTGACAACCAAAAGCAGCCCTGACTTCTTCCTGTTAGTTCGAATGGATTTCTCTATCATGGCAGGCGACATAACAGAGATAGTATCGAATGGATAGATGCCAAGCCTGTCTGCTATGCCTGCTCCTAAAACTGCGCCGCCGATTATACTGTCGGGCCGGAGGTCGAAGCTGCCCATAATAATTTTTTGGGTTATTCCCGTAATTGATGAAACTTCGTCCGGTTTAACAGCATTTAAATATACCACCTGCATGTTATTCTTGTTAGTCATTACTACCCTGCCCTGAATAACAGGGGAAGCAGCCTCTACCTGGGGCAAAGACTTCAGTTCTCCTAATAGTGAATCGGAGCTGTTTATCCATGCACCTTCTGCTGCGGTTATCCTGATGTGAGGATCGAGCCCTATCATTTGCTGCTCGGCAAATTCCCCGAAACCATTGAAGATAGACAAAACGATTATGAGCGCTGCCACACCTACTACAATTCCGATTATTGAAATCAGTGTAATGACAGAAATCATGTGGAAAGACCTGACCGAAAATATATATCTCAGCGCTATTCGCGTATGCAGTTTCATCTGTTATTTTTCAATCTTCAACTAAAAATCTATATAAACTATTTTCGATGAAATTAATTTTAGGATTTTTTTATTCCTAAAAACGTATTATTATTGCAGATTAATAATTATTCATGATCCTGATAGTTATTATTGTGAATATAAATATAAGGGCGTCATTATGAAAAAAAAATTTGCCGCATTACTACTCTTAATTGCCTCAGCGGGCCTAACGGCACAAAAGCAAGCTATTATCATCGACCACAACTGTACAAAACTGGAACAGGTGCCGGAGAGTTTCATACAGGAAGCAAAGAATGAATTCCGTATTGCATACCAGCACACATCACACGGCAGCCAGCTGCCCAGCGGCATGAAACTGATTACTAATCCGGTATGTACATTCGGCACAAGCGCAGGCCAGCTTTACTTTAGGGATTATGGTATATCAGGTGCAAGTGACCTGGGTAATCCCGACAGGACAAAATGGGCCGAAGCTACAAGAAACCTGCTTCAAAACAATTCTTATAATATTAATATGATTATGTGGTCGTGGTGCGGCCAGGTAAGCAGCGCCACTGAGGCTGACATCAACACATACCTTTCATTGATGAGCAAGCTCGAGGAAGACTTCCCTAATGTTACTTTCGTTTATATGACCGGGCATCTTGACGGTACCGGCGTAAACGGCAACCTGAACCAAAGGAACGAGCAAATCAGAAACTATTGCAGGAATAACGGCAAGGTGCTATTCGATTTTGCCGATATCGAGAGTTATGATCCCGACGGTAATTATTTTCTCGACAAAAAAGCTAACGACAACTGCGACTATTACATCGGTAGTACACAAAAGAACTGGGCTGACGAATGGTGTGCTAAAAATCCCGACAAATGCGGCTCGTGCAGTTGTGCCCATTCCAAGTGCATTAACTGCCAGATGAAAAGCTATGCCTTTTGGTGGATGACAGCCAGGCTTGCCGGGTGGGAGGGTATAATTACAGACACTAAAGAAAACGGCGAGGACAAGGAAGAATCAAGAATTTCAATAAAACCAAATCCGGTAAATAGTGACTGTGTTATCGAGTACAAAATTAATATTGGTGGCAACAGCCAGGTATCAATAAAAATATGCGATTTACTTGGTAATTGCATTGACGAACTGAGTGGCGTGCCTTCAGTAGCAGGTTATAATAAAGTAAGCTATAATACTGTGATATTACCCGCCGGATGCTATTTTATAAGGCTCATCAACGGCAATGATGTAATTACAACTGAGTTTATTGTAACAAAATAGGATTTGTTTTGTATATGAGGCATTTTATCATATGAGCAACGGCACTGAATATATCATTAATAAAGACATTAAATACGGCAGCCTGGAAATAGTGGATATTCCTGAAATTGTGCGGCTTTGCACCGATAAGTGGTTCAACCAGTCACTTGCTATTGTTAATGATAGCATTGTAAGGCTTGGAATTTTTGAAGGAGAATTTCACTGGCACAAACATGATAACGACGACGAGTTTTTCTTGGTTATCGAAGGAAGCCTTATTATCGAGCTCGAGGGCAGGACACTCGAACTGGGGCAGTTCCAGGGAGTTACAATTCCGAAGGGAGTTATGCACAGGCCTGTATCCCCCAGGAAATCAGTAGTTTTGATGATTGAAACAAAGAATATAGTGCCGACAGGCGACTGATTTATCATTAAAAAGGGTTAGCTTCTTTAAATTTATAGTGTTAATTATATTATATGAATTGGTTTCCTGTTTCTATTATCAGGTGTTACTAATTAATCACCATACTTTTCTACAATCTTATTTACAGTATTCCAATTTCTGATTGTTACTTTAACATTAAAGTGTTTCTCGACGAAATTAGCTGGCAATCCATTAACACCAGTCACTGGACGTGCTACCATAAAAATCATATTTTTAATTAATTTGAAGAAAGTGATACCGAATTTTTCGATTACAAAAGGTAACTCTGGTAAAACAGCAGGTACCAATGCCATGAAAGCTACATGAAGTTTGTCATTTTTTGAATATTCGATTTTGTTGAAAGGATTTTCATTTACCACTTTCGATAATTCTATATATGTGCTTAGCATAACTTCAACTTCATAACCGAGGG
>DAINRZ010000390.1:0-4142 GCA_036741575.1 Kapaibacterium sp. (SeqCode) | reverse complement strand
TTTTATCCTTTATATTTATGCAAGTTTGAAAGCTGGACTGAGTTTATAATTGAATTAAAGAATTATGTTAGCCTGAACCGTAAAGTATATGATTTTAGTAACATCGAATTAATTAAGGAATATTTCAAATTGGAAAAAAAATTGAATAAGTCGCCTCTAAGTAGTACTGACATGGATAAGTATTCAAAAATACCTGTCGGCGTTTATCGAAATCGCTTCGGTTCCTGGAAGAATTTTCTTAAATCTATTGAACTGAAACCTGTAAGTGAAATTACTAAAGATGATTTAATAAAAGAGTATTATAGGATAAAAAATACTTTAAAGGTAAAAACTGTAACCGGTATTGATTTTATCAAATATTCAAAGTATACAATGGGGCCGATAAATAGAATTTACGGAGGTTGGATAAATTTTTTAAAAGAACTAAATGAAGATGATAGTTACTACTACAGGCCTATTAAAGAAGAATTGATCGCCGAATATTTCCGGGTAAAGAAACTTTCAGGCAAGGAAAAGGTTTTTGCAAAGGATATGTTGAAATATGGCAAATTTGGTGCAGGATGCTATAATAGATGTTGGGGAAGCTGGTCGAAATTCCTTAATGAAATTGACAAAGAACAGGCACATAAAAAGCAAATATCTGACAATCAACTAATTGAAGAATACTATAATGTGAAAAATTTGACAGGTAAAAAGTATATTAGCGTTAAAGATATGGAAAAATATTCTAAATATTCCATAGGACCCTACTTTAGGTTCGGTTCATGGAATAATTTCCTGAAGAAAATCGGTGAAAATATTATTCATTATAAATCAAAAGATGTTACACCCGAAGATTTAATTAACGATTATATGAGAGTTAGCCGTATTATTAACAAAGAATTTCCTTCGGTATTAGATATTAGAAAGCATGGTATTTTCAAGGTTATTATTTATGAAAATAAATGGGGTAAATGGAGTAAATTTATTATGTATTATAAATCTCTTGAAGCAGAAAAGAAAAACAATTTTTAAATTACTTAAGCCAATTTGTTGCGACGACACTTCAGAAATATTCTTTAATATGCTTATTTTGTAATTATTCAATCCCACTCGTGGATATGATTCCCCGAAGCTTGATTAAGTTAACAGATTATTCTTCAATGATACCTCGAATCATGCTTCGGGGCTGTTCATAAAATCTTTGCCAATTTTTGCTTAAAAAAATGAAATTGGGTGTTACACCGTAAATATGTAATTGGCATATTAGTTGATAACTTTGGTTTTTAATTATTTGATAATAAAAGGGAAAATAATGGAACCTGATTTATATATGGGTCAAAAAGTCGATATCAGTTCCTCAGAATATTATTTCAACAGGGAATTGAGCTTTCTCGAGTTCAACAAGCGAGTATTACTCGAGGCCGAAGATGAATCCCATCCTTTGCTGGAACGCCTGAAGTTTGTGTCTATATTAAGTTCCAATCTCGATGAATTCTATATGATCAGGGTGGCCGGCCTTAAAAGGCAGTTGGCTGCAGGTGTCGTCGATCTTTCGCTGGGCGGAATGACTCCATCCAAACAGCTCGATGAAATTAGAAAGAACGTAATTCCGCTTTACAAAAAGCAGGAAGAAATATTTAATGATTCGATTATACCCAAGTTGGCCGCCGAAGGAGTAATTTTTCACGAATATGAAGAGCTCGATGCCAAAAGCGTGGAATTTTGCGAAAAGTATTTCAGCGAGTGTGTATTGCCCGTGCTTACGCCACTAAGTCTCGACCCTGCCCATCCGTTCCCAAGGCTGATAAACCGAAGCCTGAATATTGCTTTTGTACTGAAAAATAAAACAAGAAAAGCAAGTGAAATAAGGATAGCAATTGTTCAAATACCCTCTGTGTTAAACAGGTTCGTCAAACTCGACAAAAAAGACGGTTTCCATTTCGTACTTCTGGAACAGATTATCAAAGCAAATGCAAACATGATATTCCCGGGGCTGACTGTGGAAGCTGTGAACGCATTCAGGGTAACGAGGGATGCTGATATCGAGATAGCAGAAGATGAGGCCGAGGATTTGCTGAAGGAAATTGCCGAACAGGTTAAACTCAGGAGGTGGGGCACAGCGGCTGTCAGGCTCGAAGTAAGCGCCAAAATGCCTGATTACCTGGCAGATTACTTAATGAGATCTTTGGATATCGATAGTTCAGATATGTATATCCACAACAGGCCGCTTAAGCTTCCAGATTTTATGGATTTACTGAAACTCGACATAAGGCATCTGAAAGATAAACCTTTCCAGACAAGGATTCTGCCCGAACTAAAATTCGAAGGCATCAGTATTTTTGAGGTACTCAGGAAAAAAGACCTGATGGTGCAGCATCCATACGATTCTTTTACTAACAGCGTACTTAAATACGTTGACGAAGCAGCCGACGACCCCGACGTTTATGCAATTAAAATCACTCTATACAGAACCGGCCTTAATTCACCAGTAGTTGCAGCACTAAAAAGAGCTGCCGAAAATGGAAAGGATGTAACTGCTTTCGTAGAATTGAAAGCACGTTTCGATGAAGAAAATAATATAATTTGGGCAAGGGAGCTCGAAAACCTTGGCGTACATGTGGTTTATGGCGTCCTGGGCCTTAAAACGCATTGCAAACTATGCCTTGTTGTACGCAAAGAAAATGAAAAACTGAAAACATACCTGCATCTTTCTACCGGCAATTATAATCATCCAACTTCGAGGCTCTATACAGATATCGGATTATTTACTTCCGACGAAGAATTCGGGTTCGATGCCATCCACCTTTTCAACTACCTGACTGGTTATTCCCAATACAAAGACTGGAAGAAAATCATCGTAGCGCCCGCTCACTTAAGAAAGCAGGTGGTGAAATTAATCGAACGCGAAACCGACCTGCATACAAAGGAAAAGCCGGGTTTTATTTTCGCGAAAATTAATGCTTTGGCTCACGAAGAAGTAATAAGGGCTCTTTACAATGCATCGCAAAAGGGAGTCAAAATAAGGCTGCTCGTAAGGGGTATATGCTGCCTTAGGCCTGGTATTCAGGGCGTCAGCGAGAATATCGAAGTGCGCAGTATAATAGGCAGGTTTCTCGAGCACAGCAGGATATTCCTTTTTGGTAACGGCGGCAGCGAAGAGTTCTACCTGTCAAGCGCCGACTGGATGACTCGCAACCTGCACCGAAGAGTCGAGATTATGTTCCCTGTTAAAGCTAACTACCTAAAAGACCAATTAAGGGAAATTATTGACATTCACTGGCGGGACAATTCAAAAAGCTGGGTGTTGCAGCCGGACGGTTCATATATTAAAGTTCGGCTTTCTGAAAGCGAGAAGGCCATTAATGCACAAAAGTATTTTCTTGAAAAAACTGAAAAAGAGATGAAAAAAACAAGAAATAAGTTTTTGCCTATTACAAACATCTAATAATTATTTATCAGGCTAATTATCTCATCCATTGTTTCTTTCGGTGCATTTTCTGGTAGTGTTACCCTGACTGTATGGTTCCCCAAAGAACCCCTGACAGTAAATTTACCCTTGCTTATAATCCTGTAATATGGTTTCGCCATTTGGTCGTTGAAGCTGAGCGAACCAAGCCTGCTTAAGTAATCCACAAATTTTTTATCGGAGACACAGTCGAAAAGAATATCATAAACATTGGTTCCCTCGAGGCACCCTTCTATCTTCTTTGTCATAACTACTTTCATTGCCATCCGAAAACATATCAGTTACAAAAAATCGCCATTTTGTTTATCAGAAAATACATAATTTTTTAAAATTTTTCAAATAAAAATCAATAAGCAACCAATTACTGGCTTTGTTTACCATAACTCTGATATTTAATCTGTGTTATTCATTAAATTTAATTGACGATATTAAAAAATCAGATGATTATAATTCTTTTTATTGCCATTGCTATATTTGAGTTTAACATTAAGTTTTTATTATTTGCCTTATGTTATTTCTGTTACACCCGAAAATTAGTTTACTGATTATTTATTAAATTGTAAATGTATTATTAGTTGACTAATTTTGTTTTTGCTTTAAATAATGAATTAAATATAATAAAACTATGAATTTATCACTGTGTGTCCATTTTAGTTACGATAGAGTGTACCTGACGGTTTTAGAGCCTTCGAAA
>DAINRZ010000389.1:0-4173 GCA_036741575.1 Kapaibacterium sp. (SeqCode) | reverse complement strand
CGTACGTCCGGTGGTGTGAGAGGACGGAGGAGGCAACTCCTCCTCCTACTCTATTATATTAGATTTACATTAAAACTTTTACAAAATTTTAAATTTTATTTCATTTTTTACTGCTACTTACTGCTGTTAGTCATACACTATGATGCCTCGAAACAGATCCTACATCTTTAGTTATCCGATTAGCACCCATATATTTTGGATACTATTCTTATGTGGCAATTACTCTTTGTTAATTTATTTTGTTTACTATTTTATTTGTTTATTCGCACAGTGCAAAGATATTATTCCCTGTAACTTTTTCCCGCTTGCTTCTGTCTATCAAAAAAGTTGTTTTACCTAATAGCAGGAGCAAAGAAATGAAGGCGTATTTGATGATTGTATTGCTGAGTGTAAATTACCTTTTTGCAGAGTCTATTGAAGTAGAAACAAAACCAGACAGTGCAAGGGTTTACCTGCAAGGGGCCGAACTAAGCCACCATGCCGATCTAAAACTGGAAAAAGGGAAGAATACTTTTAAAATAACAGGAGTTTCGCCAAGCCTGCTCGAAAGCAGTATAAGGATTAATACTGATAAGGAAATTGACATTATGTCCGTCTCGCTGAAAAACGAAACCAGGGAACATGTTGTATCGCGCGAGGAAAAAGCCACACAGGATTCTATCAAATTGATTATCCAGAAAATCTTAGAGCTGAACAGCGAAAAATCTGCTCTAAAAGAAGAGTTGGAAATGCTTAATTCTAACAAATCTATAGGTGGCAGCGGCGGCGTATCGGTACAGTTAATCAAAGATATGGCCGATTTCTTCAGGCAGCGTATTATGGAAATAAATAGTAAACAATTGAAAATCGACAGCCAGATAGAAGATTTGCAGGAAAAAAAGAACATACTTACAGAAAAGCTTAATGAATTATCTGTTGATTCAGACGGGCTTAAATATTTCATCGAAATCGTTATCTTCAGCGAAATTAAAACAAGATGCGATATTAACTTCACTTACTTTACCGGAGAGGCTTCATGGTATCCGGAATATAATGTAAAAGCCAAAAGCCGCGATAACAAATTAGAAATCTACTACAAAGCTAAAGTCAGGCAAAACAGCGGTATCGACTGGAATGATATCGATATTACCCTCTCGACAGGCAATCCGATGATAAGCCTTAACAAACCGAGCCTAAGTACAAAGTTTGCATTTATTGAAGAAAAACCAAAGCAGTTACCAGTAAATGGTATCAATAATATTGTAGGCTTAACCAGCGGAGTACAAGGAACTGGACAAGGTTTCTCAATCAGGGGAGCAAGAACATCTGAACCAGAAATCATTGTGGAAGGAAAAGCAATCCAATCAACCAAGAATATTGGAAGTATTACAGTCGAAAAGAGTGAAGCAATAAGTAAATTTCAGGTTAGTTCAGGGAATCTTAATATTGAATTCAAACCTGATGTAAAATATAGTATTCCTAACGATAATTTATTTTATTCTGTTAATATTCAAAAGAAATTGGTCGATGCCGAGTTTGAGTATTACTGCGCCCCATTGAAAAACAAAACAGCATACCTGATTGCAAAAGTAAAGGGATGGGAAGAGCTTAATATCCTGCCGGGCAATGCAAATATCTATTACGATAATTCATATAACGGCAGGACTTATATAAACCCGGCAACCACAGACAGTATCCTGCAAATAACCGTTGCCGCCGAAAAAGATATAATCGTCGAGAGAAAACAAATAAAGGAATACCGTGAGGGTAAATTCCTTAGTTCCAAAAATGAAAAGACATATGGCTACGAAATTAACCTGAAGAATACTAAGAGCAGGGAAATTTCAATCGTAATCGAAGACCAGTTACCGGTTTCGAATGATGAAGATATTGAAATCGTGCTAAAAGAAAAATCAGGTGCTGAATTTAACGAAAAAACAGGTATCTTGAAATGGACAGAAAAGCTGGCCCCTGGCGGGAAGTCTGATAAGCAGATAATTTACACCATTACAGCCCCGGAATATAAAAATGTGATAATTAATTAAGAGGCTTTTTATTGGCATAATTCTTTTGGCCGGCATAATTACGGGCCAGTTTATGCTAATTATTCAATTACCGATTTACCTCAGTTGATTTTTATGTTTTGATTAAAACATAGTCAAACAAATATTAAAATCACAAACTAAGTTTTTTAAATATGGCCTCCGGTATGTGCTTTATTATCAACATGATACAGCGCCAGTACCCGGGCGCATAAACAATGCTCTTACCTGCTTTCATGGCATTGTGTATTATCGAGCCGATCTTTTGGGGCGAGGCATAGAGCGGATTCTTATCCAGATGGGCTGTCATTGGGGTATCGACAAAGCCGGGTTTTATCGTTACCACGCTAATGCCCGATTTGCTCAGCCTGTTCCTTAGCCCCTGCATGAAAAGCGAGACTGCGCCCTTTGCGGCACCGTAAATATAGTTGCTTTGCCTGCCGCGGTCGCCCGCCACCGAGGATATAACAGCAATGCAGCCCAGCTTCTTTTCCTCGAAGTAATTAGCGGCAATTGTGGCAAACGAAATAACGCTGGTGCCGTTCGTTGAGAATTCCCTCAGCGCCAGATGCCTGTCGGCCTGTGCTTTTGCCTGGTCGGGCAGTGTGCCGTGGGCAATCAGCACTGCATCTATTCCGTTCATAGATTGAATTGCGCTGCTAAACAGCTCGTCGTGCCGGTCATAGTCATTTACATTGATTTCGAACAAATCGATTTTAGTCTTGTAGTTAGCCTGGATGTCGTCCCTGACTGCTTCGAGCCTGCCAAGGCTGATGTCTGCAAGGAACAAATGTGCTCCGTCGCGGGCAAATAGTTTTGCCGCCTCGGATGCAATAGCTGAAGCGCCGCCAATAATCAATACTTTCTTCATCAATAACCTCTCTATCTAATTTCTTTTAATTTCAAATTTTAATATAAATGAAACATCTCTTGTCACTTTTCGGTTACCCTGCGCCAAAAGCTGGAAGAGAACTTCGGATCGATATACCGGCTGAACTCCTTCCATTGGGGATAAAACTGCCTGAAGTCGCTGCCTGCCATCCGGGCATCTTTGGCGGGATAGAGCACTCCCCCGGCTGCTTTGACTATGCCGTCGAGCTTTGCTACGGTATCGAGCGTTTTGCCGCTAATTCTGAAGTCCACAGCCATAGTAATGCCTGGACGCGGAAACGACAGCATTCCGGGCGATTTGGCATTCCCCATAGTCTTTAAAACAGTTAGAAACGACGACAAGCCTGACCCGGTGATAAATTTAAGAATGTCCTTCAGTGCTTCCCTACCGCTATCGAATGGTATTACGAACTGGTACTGCAGGAAACCGTTTTTCCCGTATGCCTTATTCCAACCCAACACAGCGTCCAATGGATAGAAAAATGGATTGTAGTGCGAAATCCCCTTGACCGTCCGGTCAATTTGCCTGTGATAATATAATATATTAAAAGCCTGCACAGAGCATGTATTGATAAACGGTGCATCGACGGGCATCGGGATCAGTTTTTCTGCAGGAAGCGCTGGTATATTGTGTATCGACGGATCTGCCTGGTTTCCCCTGTTGAAGATTCCCCGCCCCAGGTTGCCGTCTGTGGCAGTTGTATCAATCCAGGATACTGTGTACCTGAAGTCTTGCGAATCGTCGTTGATAATAAAGAATTCGTCCAGGCTGCCGAACTTGATGCTCTCCGTATAAAAGAATGGCGTCGGGCTTTTTGCCAGTCTGAATTCAGCCCATGTAATCAGGCCGGTCAAGCCTAATCCGCCAATTGTAGCGCTGAACATATCGGCATTTTCTTCAGGCGAGCATATCATACGCGTGCCATCGGACCTGACGAGTTCGAGCTTTGTGACATGCAAGCCGAAAGTGCCGTCAATATGATGGTTCTTGCCATGAACGTCATTGGCAATGCAGCCGCCAACCGATACAAACTTTGTGCCGGGAGTAACTGTAAGGAACCACCCCCTTGGCGTGGCAAATTCGAGTATCGCAGCAAGAGTAACCCCGGCTTCGCACCTTAATATCCCGTTTTCTTCGTCGAACGAAATCAGCTTGTTAAGCCCTTTGGTATCCATAAGGATACCGTTTTCGTTGAGGCAAACGTCGCCGTAGCTTTTGCCGAAGGCATAAGGCAGGACGGTTTCTTTCACCGAAAGCATA
>DAINRZ010000388.1:0-4175 GCA_036741575.1 Kapaibacterium sp. (SeqCode) | reverse complement strand
ATTTATCAGCAGGCAATGATTATTATTTGCTAATAATAACGTCAGCCGTGCTCATACTACCTTTGGATATTAAAACAGCTTTGTAGCTGCCGTTCGATACTTTAGTCCCGTTCAAAGAGAAGAGGTCCCAGTTTAGTACATAGTTGCCCTGTTGTCCGGCAGTAATCTCGAATACCTTAACCAGCATACCCGATAAATCATATATTTCTAATTTCAGGTCTCCCGGCTCGGCTACATTAATATGAATATCAGCGCTCTCATAAACAGGATTGGGTATTACCCTGAAGTCCTTTATAAATGAGCTTTCCGCTACAGAGTTTGGAAATCCGCTTCCTGTAAGCGTTACAACATCCGTAAAGGTTTTCATATCTGTTTCAATTGATACAACTGCCGATTTGACGCCTGAGCCGTCGGAATTATACCGAATGGTAATAGTCAGCGACGAATCGGGCTGTACGTTTACTTCGCCTGTGGGGCTAACTATTTCGAAAGCTTCGGGATTTTGCCCGCCGAGCGTTACTTTTTTAACTGTAAGGGCTTCGGAACCTGTGTTTTTCATAACTAATTCTTCTGTTCTAGACTCGCTGCCCATTATTTCGCCAAAATCGACAGATTCGATATTTAGCGATATACCGATTATATAGGCCATGCCCATAAGGCTTAATGACGGATTGACCTCGGCATTGCTTGTGAATTCGACGCTCGCAGATTTACTGCCTGCAGTTTGGGGCATAAACTTTAATTCGAGATTGTAAGTTTCTTCTGGCTGTAGTTTAATTGGATTTACCGGTGGATTCTCTATTGTGAATTCATCCGCGTTTTGGCCTGTTAGCGTAATGCTGTTAATAATTAATTCTTTATCGCCCGAGTTCTTTATCAATCCTTCGATATTTGAACTTTCGGCCTGCCCGGCTTCTATTTTGCCGAAATCATATTCCATGACCGAAAGCGCCAGGGTTGGACCGCTGCCTGCCGGCACGACTTCGAGAACTGCCCCTGCGCTTATAGTTTCGCCGCAAGTGTTTTTGGCAACGCAATCATAAGTGCCCGCAGCGCCCAGTCCTGCCTGCACAATAATTAATTCATAGCCTGTAGCGCCATCAATGTTCTGCGCGTTTTTCCGCCATTGATAGCTGTCTGCATTGCCTGATTCGACCGTGAATTTTGCCTGCATATTTTCGTTAACTTTCAGGTTACCGGGATTTTTTGTGATAACAGGCTTTATATTTATCTTTACTGTGGCCTGCGTACTTGTTACCGGTGTGCCGCACTGCCCCGCTACGACAACGTCATACCTGCCGCTGTCGGATTCCTTTACTTTTTGAATGAGAAATGTAGATTCTTTAGCTCCCTGAATATTCTGTCCGTTCTTTCTCCATTGGTAAGTCAGGCCGCTGCCGGAAGCTTCTACTGAAAGGAAGAGGGATCCGTCAATACATACTTCCTTATCGGCAGGTTGTTTTGTGACGGATGCCGGTTTGGCGATTGCAAGAGTGGCATTGGAGCTAACGGCGGCAGGTGTGCATTTGCCGGAAACTGAAACTGTGTAAGTCCCTGCATCGGCATCTCCAACTGAAGGAATAGAGTATGTGCTTTGTGTTGCCCCGTCAATATTTACGTTGTTCTTCTTCCACTGGTAAGAAATATCCGTACCCGAAGCGGTAACTGAAAACGTTGCCAGAGATCCCTTGCAAACCGTAACATTCTTAGGCTGGTTGGTAATAACAGGCGTCTCATCGACGGTCAAAGCCGCCTGGGAGCTTGTTACAGGGCTGCCGCATGAATTGGATACCACACAGTCGTAGTTGCCTGCATCTGCCAGCTTTACGCTGGCTATATTATATGTCGGGCTGTTTGCACCCGAAATGTTTGAGCCGTTTTTCCTCCACTGGTAATTAAGAGCGCTGCCTTCGGCCCCAACCGAAAATGAAACGCTTGTGCCGGTGCAGGCTGTCTTTGGTTCGGGATTAGTATTAATCGAAGGTAAACCGGAAATTGAAAATGATGCTCCCGATGCATCCGAAAGATTCGAATTAGAAGCATCCGATACCCGAATTCTGTAATTGTTCCCTGCCGGCTGATTCGAAGGGATATTCCAGGAATAGCTGTTGCCTGTGGCCGACGAGGTAATTGTTACAGGCCAGGAACCGCCTCCGTCTGATGATAATTCAATTTTAACACTTGTAACGCCGAAATCGGACCAGGTAATATTCCTGCTTGTACCTGCGCACCAGGTTTCGCCGCCGTTAGGGGAGGCTAACTGTACGCCTTTAACCGTTACTTTAACGGCACTCATGTGATTCCATTGATCACCGGACGAAGATCCGTCGCCATCGACTGCATTTCCGGCAGCACGGATATAGTACTCTCCTGCTTGTGATGGCGCTGTCCAGCTAAATGAAAAATTTGCTTCTCCGCCCGATAGGTTTGCCGGAGAGGTGTGAGTAAGCTCACCCGAAACCGATTGCAGGCCCGAACCGGCAGAGAGTGTGCCAGCATTGTTGCCTGCAGAAGCATCGGTTTTTACGGCAATATTTACCCCGGCTTTCGATTGTGATGCATTGCTTACTTTAACTGTGTAATTATTGCTGCTGCCTGGTTCGACAGTTAAATTGCCGGATACGCTCAGCGATGTTGACGAGCTGCCCGAACCGTGGCAACTGCACCCACCGCCCGAGCCTGTTTTGCCTGTTATTCCGGTTTGCTTGGCAATTAGGGTGTAAGTTATTACAATAATCAATAAAGAAGCAATTCCTATCCGAATCGGGCTTTTTAGCCATTTCATAATTGTATTTATTTTAGTCATGATTAATTCCTATTTTAGTTTATACTAATTTATAAATTCAATCAAATGACACATGAAAATGAAAAATGATTCACTGTGGGAAATAAATTGAATATGTAGCGCATAGGGGAATCGAACCCCTGTTTTAGCCTTGAGAGGGCTACGTCCTGACCGCTAGACGAATGCGCCGGATAACTGAAAAACAGAATAACAAAATTAAATATTTTTTTCGGAATATTAAAATTACTAAACATATTTTCATCATTTAATAACAAATCTTAAGTTTTAGTAGTTTTTTACGAAAAATTTATTAATTTTATCGTATAAAAAATATGATGTTAAAGTAGATATTGGTTGTTTATGATGATTTTTGACAAATTGTTATTTAAAATATTCCTTTTATCAGCATTTGTTATGGTAACGATTCTGCCTGCCAATGCAGCCAAGGAAATTTCAATAGACCGGGAGTTTTCGCTGTTTACATCGAAAAATATGGAAGGCTACCTGAAGCCTTTGTTTACAACACTCTCCGAGAGCATGAACTCGAACCTTTTTACGACTGCTTTATACGACACCACCTGGACAATTGCCCTCGATGTCTCAGTTATGGGAATGCTTATCCCCGACGCGCAAAAATCATATATTGCCGAAAGGCCCGACAAATTCGGAGATACAAATGTGTGCAGGACATCTGAAATCCGCAACGGCGAATTGCTGAGGGATTATCTTGGGCCTAACAAACAACCCACTATTTACGGCGGAGCTTCCACGGCTATATTCAGCCAGCCTGTAAATATGTGGGCGCCCGATTCTTTCTACAAATCTGTAGCTTATGTGGAGGGCAACAATATCAGCTTCATGACCGGAGTGCCCAATCTGCAGCTTATTTTCGGCTTCCCTACAGGCACTCAGTTCAGGACTAAGTTCTTTTTTGCACCTGTGCAGGACGAAACGCTTATTTATTACAGCCTTATGCTCAACCAGCGGCTCGACCACTTTTTCGAGGTTTTCGACCCTCAGGATAAAATGGCCTTTGCCGTTAACCTTGCGTACCACAAGTTGTTCAGGGACAGCGGCATCGATATAAATTCCTGGTCTGCCGGTGTGCATTTTAGCAAAGAATGGCTGGAAGGGCTGAGTACATATCTCGGATTTCAATACGAAGATATGAATGGAAAATTTAAAGCCATAAAGGATACATCAGGGGCATCGGAGGGGATAGTGGACAGCCCCTACGAAGAAGTGCGCAATAACGAACCGCTTGAGTTTAATATTGGCACTTTTTCCAATTACAGGCTGCTTGCCGGAGTATCATACAAATATGGCGTCGTTGAACTTCATGCCGATGCTGCCTGGCTGACTCAACCGGCTTTCAACATAGGAATTACTT
>DAINRZ010000387.1:0-4176 GCA_036741575.1 Kapaibacterium sp. (SeqCode) | reverse complement strand
ATCGAAATGCCGTGTGAAACAGGTTTTGTTGACAGAATAAGGATTTATTCAACCGATGGTGCCTGCGTTTTCGATGGCAGGTACTCACAAAAATTAGATATAAGCTATTTGGATAAAGGCATGTACTTTGTAATGGCCGGTGATAAGGTTTTTAAATTCATTAAGTTGTAACCGTTAACTAATGCTTCTTCCTTTTCAGTTTAGGCGCCCTGATTGCATTTGCCGAAACTGTGAATGTCAAATCTCTGAATGATTCCATGTCCGCCGAGAGAAGTTTTTTCTCTGCTATAAAGCCTATCATGGCTGCATTGTCCATACACAAATCAAGCTCAGGTGTTATAACGGTGAAATTCCTGTATTTAGATGCAGCTTTGTTCATTTCAGCCCTCAGTCCGGAATTTGCCGAAACCCCGCCTGCTATTACAATCGCATTCACTTTGTGGGCCCTTGCCGCACGGAATGACTTTTTCACCAATACATCAACAATTGCCCACTGTACCGAAGCGCACAAATTGGGAAGTTCCCCGGCTGGGATTTTGCCGCCAAACTGTTTATCGACAAAATACCTGACCGATGTCTTAAGCCCGCTAAAGCTGAAATCGAAGTTTTTATCGCCTATCATCGAGCGCGGGAAATCATATTTCTTTGGGTCACCCTGCTTTGCCAGCCTGTCGATATGCGGGCCCCCGGGATACCCCAGCCCGAACAGCGAAGCTATTTTGTCGAAGGCTTCGCCAGCGGCATCGTCGCGTGTGGCTCCAAGTATTTCGTAATCGGTAAAGGAGCGGACCAAATACAGGATCGTATGCCCACCGCTGACCACGAGCGAGATAAATGGGAAACCGAGGCCGGGGTTGTTTATACAACCCGAAAACAAATGCCCCTCGATATGATTGACAGGTACAACCGGCAAGCCAAAGCGTACAGCAAGGCCTTTAGTAAAATTTGAGCCAACGATTAGGGAACCTGCAAGGCCCGGTTCGGTGGTAACGGCAAGTAAGTCAATACCTGTAATACTGACTCCGGCTTTTTCGAGCGCCTGCTCTGTTACTTTCGACACAATTTCGATATGTGCACGCGAGGCCAGCTCGGGCACCACTCCGCCATAGAGCGTATGGAACTGCTGCGAGGATATTACATTGCTAACAACTGTCCCGCCGCTTATTACCGAAGCGGAGGTTTCGTCGCACGATGACTCAATTGCCAGTATATTCATTTTGTATTGTTAACTTTTTTTAAAAAATCTTTATACAAAATTATCGATTTTATGAGTCACAGCCCAAAACTTTAACGGCAGGTTAATTTGCACTGAACAAATACCCGATGATAAATTGCATCTAAATACATAATGAAATATTTTATTCACATTCCTTAGTGCGGTATTCGATGCTCTTTTCCCAGAAAAGCTTCGAATCTTCGGCTATTGTGAGGCCGAACATCCCCATTGTATATCCGCCTTCTATCCTGACCTGGTCTAGTGCCGCTTTGCAAAGCGAGGGTATAATCAGCTTTGAACGAGTGCCGAACACTAAGGCGCCCCAAAGTATTTCATTGCCTGCAATTTCTACTGATACCCGTGGCGACGAGAGTTCATGGCGCACCTCGACAGGGGCGGGCGAAAGCGACATATCGCCTACTTCCCATCCCATACCCTTGAGTTCGTCGTCGTTCAGGGTAAATTTTGTGTCGAGTGTTGGCCCGGAAAACTGGAAACCGTTATCGGCATCTAGCGTAAGCTGGCATTTGCCGCTTGCCATAGCCGTTACGGATGGTACATTCAGGATTGTGTTGAATAATAAACCGAAATTAATGTCTATTGGTATTGGTATAGGTATTGCCGTCAGCGATTGCAGCGGTACTTTAAAAGTAATCTCGGGGAATGAAAGTATTGCCTGGCCGCCGCCTTCCGAAAAAACTGCCTGGTATTCGAGCGTCAATTGGCTGCGCATGCCTTTATTGCCGCTGCTGAACCCGCTAAGTGTACTATTTTGAATATTTATGCTTGCAGAATTTCGCGGCAGGCGGGTAGTGCCTTTTGCGCCGAACATTGCAGTTATCTTGCCTCCGGCAACGGCGCTGTTTTCGACGGTAAAATTCACTAAAATTTCGGGCAGGCCGTTGGCGGCAGTTCCGTTTGGCTTGAACCAAAGGGTGTATTTCCAGTTGTCAAGTTCATAGCTAAATTCGTAGCCGTCGTCCTGTACTTTGTTACCCCGGATTTTTTTTCCTCCGATTTCAATAGTTGCAGGTATCTTGAAATCCGGGATAAAATCCCATGATATTGTGCCGTTTTTTACTACATCTGTTAATTTTGCATCTTCGGTTTCCACATATACCCTGTTGCCGATTTCCATAACGCCGGTTACTTTTCGCATATATTCGCCACTGATGATAAAACATTTGCCGGGGCTTAAGTCTTCGGTGAGCATGTCTTTGTCGAATGTGAACGAAGTGGAATCTACTTTAATGAGCGCATCTTTCTGGGTTCCGGAAAGAATGATGCAATTTTCATTGTATTCGACATTATATGTTACTTTGTTCTCGCCGGAATAGTTGGTTGGTGCAGGGCTTGCAGGGTCGTCCGAGCAGGAAATTATCGTAAGTATAACCAGTGTAGCTGCAATAATTGCTGTCGCTTTCTGTGTAAAGCTTTTGATGCTAAAAAATGACATACCAGGCTCCTTATTATTCAGGAATCGTATTTTTAAGTAAATGAAAAATAAGAAACTTGCACTATATAAAAAAATGTTTTAAAGAATTTATTTGCCCCTGCGTCAAATAGGTGATAGATTACATGCAGCAAAGGTGAATTTGAGTTAAAGCACTAAATCCCTCGTAAAAAAGAATGATGGCCGAGCAGCCCGTGTTTGCAGTGATGACTTTAAATTAGCGAAGAGAAAGAATAAAATAAGTAAAACACATAAATACTATATCTTAGAAATAAACTCTATCTAAATATAGGGACAATTTCTGATATTTTAGCTATCTTTGAAAATAATATTCAATAATTATAAATTATGTACATCCTTTCATTTTTTATTGTAACAAAACTACTTTTTATGTGTCTATCATAAGAATAATTGTATCGTGTTGCAGGTGTCCGGCGCTCGGCAAGAAGTCCAAATACCATATGCCTGCGAGTTGCGAAAATTAATAAATTATAATAATTAAATATTTGTTTGATATGATTGAAGAATTTGTTAATTTTTAATTTTATTGTAAAAATAATGATAACTAAGGTTGAAATAGTTTAAAGATGTTTTTTATACACATTCAGAGGTTTCTGCTATGAAAAAATTAATACTTATTGCCCTTGTGGCTATATTCGGGGTAAGTTTCGCTTATTCTCAGACATTTGTCTCCACTGACCCCCAGCCAAGAAATGTAATTTTAGAAGAATATACAGGCATTCACTGCCCTTATTGCCCGGATGGCCATAGGGTTGCAAACGAATTGGCTAAAACTTACCCAGGGAAAGTTTTCATTGTTAATATTCATACAGGTTCTTTTGCAACACCTGCTGCTGGCGAACTTGATTTAAGAATTCCGGAAGGTGCTACCTTAGATAACGCTTCAGGCCCAAAATCCTACCCCAAAGCATCTGTTAACAGGGCAAGCACACCGTGGACCACATCGGATAGATCCAAATGGGGGCCATTAGCACAAGGTATAATGAATCAGACTTCTCCTGTTAATGTTGCTGTAAAAGCAAGTGTAGATAAAGTGACAAGAGAATTATCGATCGAAGTAGAGTATTATTATACAAGTGCAAGCTCTCAATCAATGAATTATCTTACTGTGATGTTGACACAGGATAATATTATCGGTACTCAGAGCGGCTCTTATTATAATCCAGAGCAGGAAACTATTTTCGGCACATACAGGCACAATCATGCTCTGCGTATGGTATTATCTTCCGGTGGAGCTTTTGGAGAGCCGATAAATAACACTGCAAAAGGGGCTACTGAGCTTAGAAAATACAAAGTAACCCTACCAGATAATATTACAAGTATTCCTATGGAAATCCATCGACTTCACGTTGTTGCTTTCGTTGCCGAAGGCCAAGGTAATATTTATTCAGGGTCAGGCTGCGATGTCGAGTTTGATGAAAATATGAAAGCAGACCTTTCTCTAATTAATAAAACTGAGGTACCATCGGATATGTGCCCGACTTCT
>DAINRZ010000386.1:0-4193 GCA_036741575.1 Kapaibacterium sp. (SeqCode) | reverse complement strand
ACAAATGGAAACAGTCCTTAAATTGTTTGAGTAAAATGATATAATTAATAAGGACAGATTTTTCTCAATATTTAAACAATTTTCTTGCATAAGTGCTTTTTTTTTATGAGTTGGTAAAAGAACTGAGTCTGGTAAGAAACATAGTGGCAGTTAGTATTGTGGTGTGAATAAAACTGCAAACCTATCAAACTCATCAATGACAAAGAAGCTTCTTTAATAGGGCATTGAAAAGCAAGGTTGCTTTTCAGGAAATAATCTATTAAGGAGGAGTCGTTATTTCACCTGTTACAGACTGCAAAGCACCAGTTTCAGACTACAATCCAATACATTCCCGGATAGATGATTCCACTCCGGTTTGGTTGTTAATAAATCAATCCTGCTCGTGATTTGATTCTCCGCCACTTGTGGCAAATATAATAAACAATTCCATTTTATTATACCCCGTTGATTGCTTCAGTGTTGTTCTTTTATTAAAAAAAATAATGTTTAATGAAATAATGAATATAAGTCTATGTCTATTCAAATTATTATATTGTATTGAAAAATTGCATGAAAATATTACTAACAGGCGCAACAGGATACATTGCTCAGAGGCTTCTACCGGTTTTGTTAAATGCCGGCCATATCGTTTATTGTGCGGTTCGTGATAGAGAGAGATTTGACTCTGCTAAGTACAAAACTGAAAACCTAAAGGTTATCGAAGTAGATTTCCTGGAAAAAGAAACACTATCCAATATTCCACACGATATTGATGTAGCATACTATCTTATTCACTCAATGTCTGCTTCTTCTTTGAATTTTGAAAAATTAGAAGGATTATCTGCACAAAACTTTAAGGAAGTAATTGAAAAGTCTCAAGCTAAGCAAGTTATCTACCTGAGCGGCATAGTAAATGAAGTTAAACTATCTAAACATCTTTCTTCAAGAAAAAATGTCGAGCAAATATTGCAGTCAGGTTCTTATAACCTGACAACATTGCGTGCCGGAATCATCATTGGTTCGGGCAGTGCATCCTTCGAAATAATACGCGATTTAGTTGAAAAATTGCCTGTAATGATAGCTCCCAAGTGGCTGCTTACAAAAACCCAACCGATTGCTATAAGAAATGTTATCGAGTACTTATATGGAATATTTCTCAGGGAATCCTCATACAATAATAGCTATGATATTGGCGGGCCAGAGGTATTAAATTACAAACAAATGCTTTTAGGATTTGCCGAAGTTCGCGGCTTGAAAAGAAGAATTTATACAATTCCAATAATGTCGCCAAAATTATCATCTTATTGGTTATACTTTATTACCGCAACTTCTTACAAGTTAGCCCAGAACCTTGTTAATAGTATGAAGATTGAAGTTGTTTGCAGGCCAAATGATTTAAACAAGATATTAAATATTCTTCCAATAAGTTACAAAGAATCAATCAGGTCTGCCTTCGACAAAATTGAACAACAACACGTCATTTCGAGTTGGAAAGACGCTTTGTCAACAAAAACCTTAGAAAAAGATATTTCCCATCTTATCGATGTGCCGGTTCATGGCTGTTATAAGGACATACGAACAATGAGTGTGGGCAATCCGGGACCGATAATTGAGAAAATTTGGGCAATTGGAGGTGATAACGGCTGGTACTATGCTGATTGGCTTTGGGGTATCCGAGGCTTTATAGACAAACTTGCTGGAGGGGTTGGCCTCAATAGAGGTAGAAAAAACTCTAAAGAAATTGCCGTTGGCGATGCTCTTGATTTTTGGAGGGTTATATATGCTAATAAAGAGAAAAAAAGGCTGCTGCTCTATGCCGAAATGAAATTGCCCGGTGAAGCCTGGCTTGAATTTAAAATTGATGAACTGAATATTTTGAAACAAACTGCAACCTTTAGGCCGCTTGGCCTTTTGGGGAGATTGTATTGGTATATAGTAAAGCCATTTCATGCTTTAATATTCCGGGGTATGCTAAAGAGAATATCAGAAGTTTAAATTATTAGAATGATGATTGATAACTCATTACAGAATTTATTTGTCAAGAGATACTGATATCATCCGGCAATTAATTAAATATTGTGTTTACAAGGGTTGCGCGATAGGCTATATAAACCTGATGTACTAATTCATTCGTTTTTGTATATGCAATAAAACCATCGAAAGCGGCTAGCCATTGCCCTCTTCTATCATCATGCAATGGCATTGCAGGAGTTCGCCGTCCGGGCTGTTCCACAGGTGGAGGCCGCTGCCGCCGCAGCTTTTGTATTCTTTGCAGCCGCTGCACATGCCTTTTTGAGTCCAGTTGCGCTTTCGCATTACTTCGAACCTGCTAAGCCATATATCCATAAAATCGGTTTCGTAAATATTACCCTGCGCAAAAGTGCGGTTTATATTCGGGCAGGCGCTGACTGAACCGTCGGCAAGCACAGAGCCTATATGGATGCCCGCACGGCAGAAAAACAGGCCGTCGCGCACTCGGTTTTCGAATCGCCCCGTATAGGCTTCGCAACTGAACTGTATAGTCATTTGCGATGACTGCCTGTTTTGCTCTATAAAATCCATCAACTGCACAAGTTCGGCTGGCCCAAGCAGTAGTTCACCGTTACCCTTTGCCCTGCCTAAGGGCGCAATAGTAAACAGTCGCCAGGCTTTGCAGCCACTGCTTTCCAGAAACTCTTTTAATTGCCCCAGCTCGCCGATATTTCTCCTGTTCACACAGGTGACAACGTCATAGTCAAGGTGTTTTGAATCGGAAATAAGCTCCAGCGCCCGAGAGGCACGGGTAAAACTGATGGAGGAATTTCGCAGCCAGTTGTGATTATGCTCCATGCCGTCCAGGCTGAGCGTCAGCGAATTCAAGCCTGCATCCAATAATTCAGTATGCTTTTCCTTATCATATGCAATACCGTTTGTGACAATTCCCCATTTGAAGCCCAGACGGCTTATTTCTTCTCCGCAGCGGGCCAGGCCGCGCCGCATGAGCGGCTCGCCGCCTGTAATTGCAATTAGTATTTCAGCCGGATTGTAATAGTTTTTTACTGAGTGAAGTACTTTGCGGAAATCTTCGAACGGCATATCCGTCCAGTCCGAGCTTGCAGTGCAGTCCGAACCGCAATGCAGGCAATCGATGTTGCACCGCAGGGTGCATTCCCAGAAAAGATACCTCAGCTCGTGGATTTTAGCTTCGTTTTTGCGGAACTGCCGGAACAGGAAGAAATCGAGTTTTTCTCTGAGCGGCTGTTTTCGCTTCATTTGTTTTCATCGAGCAATACTTCAAATGTTGTGTCTTTATCGATATTTTTCAGCGAGATTTCTTTATCCTTATAAGAACCGTTCAATGTTGAATCAATATCTTTGAATTTAATTGAATAGTTCCTGTCGGAATCTGCCTGGAAACTGAAAAAGCCGTCTGATTTTGTGATGTCAGACTGTTGGTCGTTGTTTAGTGAAACCCTGATACCTTGTATTGGCTGCGAGGTCTCCGACGATTTAACCTTGCCTTTGATATACACAGTATCATCCACGCCGGGGGGCGGCCCGTAGCACGCCTGGAAAACAAACAGGGCCCCTGTAAAGCTGCATGAGTGTATCATGGCTCTGATTAGGCGCCGCTTAGCGAGTAAAAATCTGTAAAACATAATTTTCCCTACAACAATTTTCAATAGTAAAAATTACTAATATTTACGAATAGAGGCAAATATTATTCGAATTATTACGCTTTAGAAAGTGAATTTAGGAGTATTTGAAAAAATTATTTATGCCGGGCATTTTTTTCTTGCCTTATTACTTTTTTTTTTTTTAATTTAAGGGAGTCTAATATTGTGATGAATAAATTTTAGGGGTTAACGGGATGAGTATCAAATCGAAAAATAATTTAATGATAATAATGTTTCGGTATGAAACAGAGACATAGGTTTTGTATATAAATTGATTTTTAGCTTCGGCTAAAATTAGAATAGATTGTTTTTTATCAATAAATAATTGAAAGGAGCAAAGAGCATGGAACCAAAATAATATTGCCCGCGCAGTTATGCTGACCGCACGGGCAACGAACACATACCGTAAATATAAGCTGCGGAGCTATATTAAGTACATTATGTGCTTTTGTCATCGTACAAATATAATAATGGAGGTAAGGTATTACAAGCATTAATATAATAAACGGGGCAACGGGCACAAAAGTAGTTTACGGTATGACAGGCAGCCAAAAGCAG
>DAINRZ010000385.1:0-4203 GCA_036741575.1 Kapaibacterium sp. (SeqCode) | reverse complement strand
CTGCCGAACCGGAGAAACAAAAGTAATTGAAAGTACTCTGTTCAGCGTCAAATCCGAAAAAGGATTTTTGCTTGTTAATATTATTCGTGATATCACCAAGAGCAAACAGGCCGAAGATGAAATAAAAAAGTTGAATTCTGAACTCGAAGTAAGGGTAATCGAAAGAACAATGCAACTGGAAGAAGCTCTCAGAGACTTAAAGATGGAAGTAAATATCAGGCAAAGGATGAACGATGAACTTCGGAAATCAAAGGACGAAACATCAAAGGCGCTAATAAAAGAAAAAGAGCTTGTAGGGCTCAAGAATAGGTTTATTTCCATGATTTCGCATGAGTACAGGACTCCTTTAACAATAATATTGTCTTCGGTCAATCTGATTGAAAGATTCAACAACAAGAAACAAACAGAAAATGCTGTAAAATATATTAATAAGATAAAAAAATCGGTTGGCGACCTGATTTTATTGCTCGAAGACGTCTTGATGATTGGACGAGCCGAGGCAGGGATATTAAAATCAAACCTGCGGCCGGTCGATCTGGATATGATATGCCGCGAGTCTATCGACGATGTTAATACCATTTATAATTACGATCATCAAATCGGAATCTATTCTAATGGAAATTTCGCCGAAGTACACACCGATCCAAATTTATTCAAAAATATACTAATAAATTTGCTGACAAACGCCTGTAAGTTTTCGGGAGATAATCCTCTGATAAAAATCCATCTCGAAGAAAACATAGATGAATTCAGTGTGTCTGTGGCAGATAACGGCATAGGAATAAGCCCCGAAGACCAGTCCATGCTGTTCAATATGTTTGTCAGGGGGTCCAATTCGGAAACAATACCAGGGACAGGTCTAGGATTGTCGATAGTTAAAAGGTGTGTCGATTTGCTTGGCGGCAGGCTTGGATTAGAGAGTACACCCGGCGAGGGATCGATTTTTTCGGTTTATTTGCCAAAGCAAAATCTGGCACCATAAATGCTTTGTTTAATTATCTGATTGCGATAAGAATTACGGATGAAATATGAAAAAAATCCTTATAATCGAAGATGATGAGCAAATTCGGGAAGCGCTCGAAGATATCCTGACTTACGAAAACTATGAAGTATATACTGCGCCTAACGGCAGAATAGGAGTCGAGACGGCATTAAAAGCACTTCCCAATCTAATTATAAGCGATATTATGATGCCTGAATTGGATGGCTACGGAGTTTTAGCCGAATTGCGCCAAAATCCGGCCACTTTTGCCGTACCGTTTTTGTTCTTATCTGCCAAAGCCGATAAGAATGCACAAAGATACGGCATGGAAATCGGCGCCGACGATTATATTACCAAGCCGTTCGAAAACGAAGAAATAATCAGGGCAGTTAAATCGAGGCTGGAGAAGTATTCGACCATAGAAAAGCATTTTAGCCAGAAAGTAAATGAGATACAGTCCTATCTGACTGCTTCGCTTCCCCATGAATTGCGCTCGCCGCTAAATGTTATACTCGGATTTTCGCAGATTATCGACGGCAGCGAAAGAGATGAACTGACATTTGACGATATTAAAATGATGAACAAAAATATTATCGAAGCCGGTAAAAGGCTGCTGAGAATTGTTATTAATTATTCGTTTATTACAAGGCTTTACCAGATAGAATCGGCTGGCAAAGAAAGCGATGGGCATGTGACAAGCATTGCCGTGTGCGACAATCCTAAAATTATTATTACAGATTTTGCCATGGAAATTGCCCGCAAGTATAAACGCGAAGATGAATTAGTGCTAATGCTTGATAATGCTCCGGTGTCGTTTCCCGAAGAATACATTATTAAAATAACCGAAGAAATTACAGACAATGCATTTAAATTTTCCGAACATAATTCCAGGATTAAAATAATCAGTATGGTTGACAAAGACAGCTATATATTATCTTTTACGAATTCAGGCAGGGGCATGAGCAGGGAGCAAATAAACAATATCGGCTTTTTTATGCAGTTCGACAGGAATATTCAGGAACAGCAGGGGTCGGGCCTTGGGCTGGCTATTGTTAAGAAAATTCTAAAGATTTACGGCGGAAATATGCAGATAGAAAGTGTACCCAATGAATTTATTACGGTTAAGGTCATACTGCCGGTCAAGAAAGCTATAGGGCAGATATATGAAATCTGATAATTTTTACATATATGGCAGGAATGCTGTGCTCGAAGCTCTGGAAAGTGGCCAAGCCATGCAAAAAGTATATGTTATGTTCGGTGCTCAGGGTGGTTCTGTCCAGAAAGTTTTTGTTAAAGCAAAAAAAAATAAAATCCAGTGTGCCTTCACCGATAAAAAGAAATTCCAGGAACTGGAAAAGACTGTTTGCGGCAGTCCCGGCAAATCGCAGGGAGTTATTGCCCTGATTAATCCATTCGAGATAATCAGTACCGATGAATTTATCAAAAAGTCATTTCTTATTGCGCCAAAACCTGTAGCGGTAATCCTCGACGGTATAAGCGACCCGCACAACCTTGGTGCTATTGCCCGCTCAGCCGAATGCTCCGGCGCAGCAGGTATAATTCTTTCCGAAAGGAATTCCGCGCCAGTAACCCCTGCTGCGGTTAAAGTTTCGGCGGGAGCGCTCGGGCACCTTTTCGTGGCCAATGCAGGCAACCTTATACAGGCTATCGGGCAGCTTAAAGCCGCCGGTTATTGGATTGTGGGAGCCGACGATTCGGCAGATAAATTATATACCGCTAAAATCTACGATTCTCCTATTGCTGTTATTATTGGCAACGAAGGCAAAGGAATAAGCCCAAGCCTGAAAAAACACTGCGATTTTCTTGTAAAAATCCCACTAAAGGGAAAAGTCACATCTCTGAATGCATCTGTTGCTTCGGGGATTATTCTATTCGAAATACTCAGGCAGCGTAACCAATAGCCGTAATATGTGTATATATTGAAAAATTGGATTTGTTATTTCCTTTTTTTTTCATTAATATTACTAATTAGGTTATAAAAAAAACAAATTATGGTTTTGAAATGAAAACATTCTTATTGGTATTGATAATATCCACCCTTGTATTATATACAGGCAAATCCCAGAACAATCCGCAGGATTGCAAGGATTCCAAGCCTATTTGCACAACTCTCGATTCGACTGATGTTTCTTATAAGGGTTTTGGAAAAATCTCGGAGATTAACGGGAAAAAGTCTTGCATAGAAGACGGTGAAAAAAACAGTGTATGGTATGTTATCAACGTACAGTCCGATGGCTTGCTTGGATTCCTAATTAATCCCAAGGAAGAAAACGACGATTACGACTGGGCTGTATATAATATTTCCAAAAATGACTGCTCCGATATATTTAGCCACCCGGAGCTCGAAGTAAGCTGCAATTACTCTCAGGCAAGCAGATTCTTTCTTTCTTTCAAGGGCAAGACCGGCCCTACGGGCGACAGCGCTGGCTCGAAACGCGGCAAGCTTGACGGCCCTTTCAATGACAGGATACCCGCAAAAAAAGGCGAGACCTACGTAATTATGGTCAGCAATTACCAGACAGATGCACGTTTTGGATATACTATCGATTTCAGCTATTCGACAGCACAGATATTCGACAACCAGCCGCCTCAAATGACAGGCGCAAGCGCTGTGTATTGCAATGATACCATTGTAACTGTAAGATTTAGCGAAAATGTTATATGCTATTCCGTCGATCCGGGTGATTTTCTGGTAAGCGGCCCGGGCGGCCCCTACAATGTAAATTCCGTTTACAGTGAGAGCTGCCTTGACGGTGGTTTTTACGACCGAGAGTTCAAAATCGGAATTGATAAGCCTATGCCTTTTCCCAACAAACAGTATATAATTGACCTTGTTGGCGAAGTATCAGATGTTTGCGGTAATTTTACCGATATAGACCAGCGCTTTGAATTCAAGTTTTCAAAATTATATGTGAACCTCGTTGCACCTTCGGATACAGTTTGTTACGATACCCCTTTCCAATTGAACGCAGTTTATAACGGCTCAGAGCCTGTTACCTATACCTGGACACCCTCGGGCTTGCTTAGCTGTACCGACTGTACCAATCCTATGGCTACAATAACTCAGAGGACAACATTTAAAATCGAGATGGAAGACGCAAACGGCTGCAAAGGTCAGGACAGCATAACTCTATATGTCAGGCAATTGCCCGACCTCTTGGTGGCACAGGCAAATTACAAGATTTGCGAAAATGATACCA
>DAINRZ010000384.1:0-4230 GCA_036741575.1 Kapaibacterium sp. (SeqCode) | reverse complement strand
GGAAGGTTTACGGGCAACTTGCTGGTTTTGCATGCCCTGGCGTCGCGTCCGAAGGCGGAAACCGACCCGGGAAAAAGTTTACCGGAATTTTACCGAAATCGCGTTTTTTCGGTCGAAAATGGCTAAATAATATATTAGGCGAGGCTAAATACATAATGTCTAAATTGCGTAATTTCAAGCAAATAAACGGAGTTGTATGCGTCGGCCTAAAGGGATGGAATTGTAAAATTCAAAGCTCCGATTCAGATGAGTTTTTAAAGTCACACAGAATAAACATTCTGCAGAATAATAAATTGGATTATTCAATTGATAAAAGTCGATAAATTGGTATATTTTTGTAAAAGAGTAATTTCTATATTGATTGGTTGAAAAAAATGAATAGAGTTTTGTCTTATATACTTGTTGTCACTTTTTCTTATTCTTGTTTTGCTGCGACGTATTACGTAAACGGTATAACCGGCAGAGACCATTACGACGGCAAGACTAAGGCCAAGCCATTCAAAACCATTAGCAGGGCTTTAATAGCAGTCAGGGGCAGCGACGAAATCATCATCGAAGGCAGGCAAGGCAATAAAGATATTGTTTACTATGAGTCCCTGATGCTCGATAAAGGTAAATTCAGCTTAAAAATTACGGGGGAGAATAATCCAACGATGGATGGTTCTAAATTCCCGAATGATTCAATTCCTTTGATTTCCCGATATTGCGGTATATATATAAGTTCGAACCTTGTAGTTGTAGATGGGTTGAACATCAGGAACTTCATTTATGAAGGGGATGACACTACGGGTGTATATGGCGCAGGGATTTATTGCGAGCCGGGGACAATGAAGAACACTTTCGTCAACCTCACGATTGAAAATTGCAATTGGGGTGTATATCTGGACGGCAACAGCCTGGCAAAGCTCGATAACCTGACAGTTAAGTCTGTTGAATCAGCTGATAACGGCAATGCAGGTATAGGAATTTGCATTATGCCCGGCGGCAGCGGCATTGAGAATAATATAATCGGGAGCGATAAGGGCAATACAATCATTGGAGCTGAGAGATACGGAATTAGCTTCGGCAGGAAAGGCGAGGTGGCTTTTGCAGACAATACAGCTATATCGAAAAACGTATTGCAGGACTGCGGCCTGGCAGGGCTGATAATTTACGATATAGAGGGAATAGCAGCCATCAGCCAGAATACGTTTCAATCAAATAAAATCGCATTGATTATTGCCGGTATGCCTATTGATACCCGTATATCAAATAATTTGTTTGCAGGCTCGGAAAGTGATTCAGAAATCGAAACATTCAGCGATTACGACGGTTTTTTACTTTATGATATCTGGCAGCGCAACGGCAACAAGTTCTCAATTCCTACGTATGCTGCCGTCAGCAAAGATGAATTAAAAGAGGAAGTCATAATAGGCAAATCCGGCGGCTTTATAAGAAATAGTATTGACGCTGCACAGGAAGATGCAGGCAAAGAGAATATAGTAAAGAAACGGGAGTAGGAGTTTCATTTTCTGATGATAAAATTCCTTACTACTTTATCGCCTGTGTTGTCTGCAATTACTATCAAATATACTCCTTCTTTCAGCCCGGTGAGCAGATACTCCTCACTATATGAACCAGTGATGTAATTACCGGTTTTAATGGTACTTATAAAAGCACCGGTATAACAAAAAAGGCTGATGCTTAACTGGGATTCCCTGATAACGGTGAAGTTAATCCTGACTTTATCCGTAGCAGGATTGGGGTAGACAGCAAAGTTTTTAATATATTGCCCCGAAAAACTGCACAATCCGAAATATGATGTCTCTCCTTTAATGGCATTACATGCATCTTCTATGTCGATTTTCCCGTTTTCCACATCATCAACAATATTCAATTCCTTTTTTATTGGTATCCTGTACCTGTCGGGCAGCAAATCGGCGAATTCTCTTGTAACCAGGAACCAAACATCATATTCGTTAAAATTCTTTTTTCCCTTGCCGCTGTCGCCGACAGTAAAATGAACCGGCAGCAGCCTGCTGATAGATGGCTTGTAAGATTCGCCTCCCCAAATGCTCATTTTCCAATATTTTTTATTAGTATCCAGCAATGGGGAAAAATCTGAAACCGCTTCAAAATATACAGGCTTATTCAGATATTTTACTTTATATCCCTTTCCTGTTATCATTATAGGCCTTATTTGGGAATAATCGCTGTGTCTCCATCCAGTGTAGGAAACAGGTTCATAATGAAAATCAATCGAATCTAGAGTTAGCTTTTCCCTGTAGAGAACCAGGCTATCCATTATATTATAACCGTAAGGTGAAATTTCTCTTTTAATGCTGTCGGGAACTCCCCTTAAATTGAAAAGTGATTCAAACTGTAGGTAACATTTATTCCTGTTTATATCAATACCAATATTTCGGAGTTCTTCGGTAGTAAGCTCCAACGTTGTCACACTTTGTATTTCTTCTTGTTTTTTATCATTCTTAACTATGTTATCTTTTGAAGGATAATTCGAAGAAGACAAATTCAGTTTATCAGAGATAATGTGAGTTCTCCGGAAGAAGTCTGATTTCTCAGAGTCCAGTATGCTGAGCAGGTTGTTTGTGACGGCATACCAGAGCAAGATTAGCAGAGTATCTCTTTTCTCGGCAATAGCGGTTATGAAAGGAGTAAAATACTTTGTTAATGGGTATCTTTCGGAGGATAATTGCAGTGTAAGTGAAGTTATATATTTCATTTCACCGGTATATTCTATCAAGGTATTGAGATATATCCTACTTATATCCCTTAATTCAAAACTGCATTTCTTATTTATTTCGTGATCAGTGAAATAAGTACTGCCCATAACGGTTTCTATCGTATCAGAAATCGTTTTCCCTGTCTTTTTGAGGCAATACATGTAAACAGGTGCTGAAATTGAACTTTTTTCCATGTCCCAGGCTTCGTATTTTAATATCTGGTCATAAATGGAAGCTGTTGTTATCGAATAATTTTTCCTGAAAATTCCCGCTTCGGGATAACCTTTTTTTACTAATTCCTGTAAGCTTTCATTTGTCGTATTATAATATGATTCGGTAGTAATAATTAAATTTCTGTTACCCTTTGTTATCCCCAATTTAAGCCATTCTTCGTCTGTAGGCCAGAATGGATGAATTAAAAATGAAATATCTCTTTGTTCTCTAAGGTATTCCTTAATTCCTTTAGCTTTATAAGAGACAGAGGAATCTGTAGGGTGGAGATCATAAACAACATATTCTTCTTCATCATTATCTGAAATAATACCGCTAACATTTGATTCCTGCGTTTCTTTTTCATTCATTAAAAAGTTATCTGACTGTTCAGTAAAATCATGTTCATTTATTAACTTTTTTGAATTGTTTATTTGTGAATTGAGTGACATCTTTTCTATATGTGATGTTTCTATTCCGAAAAAATAGAAACCTATGACTAAAAAAATGCTTAATATCCCCATAGTAACAATTCCGTTTTTATTGAACAACTTTCTTTTTGGAATATTCAAAGACTGAGTATTGGAAATAATTTCTCCTATCTCATTATCATTGAACGGAAACTCAGGAACATCGGCATTTTTAACTTTATCTATGTATTCGCTAAGGTTTTTCATATTTTCACTCCTTCATTGTGAATCTTTGAGCTCGAGTCATTAATTTCAAAATCCTGATTGGCTCCGAGTAATTCGGCCAGCTTTTTTCTGCCCCTGTAAAGCCGTGCCTTCAGCCCTTCGAGGCTAACGGACTGAATTTCGCAAATCTCATTTCTTGAGAAGCCCATAATATCAAATAGAATAATCGATTCTTTCATTTCGGGGGGTAATTTATCCAGTGCTGAGTAAAACATTGAAATATCAGCCTTTATCAAGGGATCGCAATTTTCAGAAATTAGAGACTCAGATTGTACTTCGCTAAGAGGCTCTAACCGGGATAATACTTTTTTAGTTTTATAATATCTCCTGCTTGCAATTGTAAACAGGTAACTCAAAAATGCCTCCTTATGCTTTACATTGTCAAAATTCAAAAATGGAGCTTCGATAGTGTCCTGTAGCAGGTCTTTGGCGTTTTCTATGTTTGTTGCCATATTCAGGCAAAACCTCCAGAGCCTCTCTTTCAAAGGATTAAATACTTCGAGGAACTCTTTTTGCTTTGCATCCATATTTTTATTTTTACCCATACAAAATGGTAAGTGCAAAATAAACAAATATAGGGGACAGGGATGATATGTGAATTT
>DAINRZ010000383.1:0-4260 GCA_036741575.1 Kapaibacterium sp. (SeqCode) | reverse complement strand
TTCGGTGCACAAACCCGCCGATTCCTCAGTCGTCGGTGGTTCTGTTACCGATAAACAGGGTAACTTTGCCATAGAGGATATCGCCGAAGGAAATTATTACATAAAAGTGTCGTATGTCGGATATTCCGACAAAGTTGTGCCCGGAGTAACGATAGATAAAAGTAAAAACCTTCTCGACGTGAAAGAAATCTTTATCGAGCAAAGCAGTTCGGTTACCGGAGAAGTTAATGTCAGCGGCACAAGGCCGGATGTCACATACAGTATGGGCAAGACTGTTATTAATGTCGATAAAAACCTTGCCGCTGCCGGTGGCAGTGTAATCGATGCTTTAAAAACTTCGCCTTCGGTAGAAGTTACAACCGAGGGCAAGATAAAACTCCGGGGCAGCGAGAACGTCAGGATTCTCGTTGACGGCAAGCCTGCACCTTCGCTTGGTTCCAATCCGGGGCAGGCCCTGCAGCAATTGCCTGCAGCAGCAGTAGAAAGTATCGAGCTAATTACAAACCCTTCTGCTAAATACGAGGCCGAAGGACAGAGCGGTATTATAAATATTGTACTCTCGAAATCCAGAAGCCGGGATGAAGGCCTGAGCGGTATGCTGAGCGGCAATGTAGGCTCGCGCGACAAATACACTGGTTCTGTTAATACCAATTACAGGAACGGATTTTACAACATTTTTGCTAATTATGATTACAGGCGCGAGATTAGTCCAATTCAACAGGAGATAAGGCGTGTTACTTACCTTGGGGATTCTATCTACAAATTGAATCTTGATGCCGCGGGGCTGCACCAATATTTTGTTCATAGTGTAAAGGGCGGCGCTGAACTGGATTTTGGAGCCGGGTATTCAATGAATGCTTTCGGGGTGTATAAATATGTAGGCCAGACTGTTGGCAATAATAATAAATACAATAATTATAACCAGTTTGATTTGCTGACAAGCACAAACAGCCGGAATATCCTGATAGACCAGCCAAATACAGGTATGGATCTTGCCCTGAGTTTCAAAAAGATTTTTGAAACCAAAGGTATGGAATGGACTCTCGATGCTTATTGGAGCACATGGTCGCTGGACGGCAAATCCGATTTCGACTGGAGCACATATTCCGCCGACGGCAACCTCCTGGGATACACAGCAAAAGATAAGTTGGCTTCGGATATGTTCATTGATTATAAAATTTTACAAAGTGATTTTGTATTGCCTTTTTCTTGGGGCGATAAACTGGAAACAGGTTATAAGGGTGAATTTAAAAACATGGATACTGACCTGGATTACAGTACTTTTAATAATGGTTCTTCCGCTTGGGCCAGGAATGAAGAATTATCTTCGGAATATAAAAATCAAGAGAATGTACATGCTTTGTATGCCATGTATTCAGGCACAGCCGGCGATTTCGACTACCAGGCGGGCCTGCGTATGGAATCGACCATTCACGATGCAGACATTATCAGCCAGGGGAAAAAGCTTAATAAATCATATACTGACTTTTTCCCAACTGCTGTACTTAGTTATAAGTTTTCGCAGTTCGACCAGTTGCAGCTCAGCTACAGCCGCAGGATAAACAGGCCGCATTTCACTATGTACAATCCAATTAAGCATGTAAATGACCCGATGAACGTGATTATCGGCAATCCTAACATAAAGCCTGAATTTACGGACAGTTACGAATTAGGATTCATCAAGAATTTCGAGAGCCATATGTTTATGCCTTCATTATTCTACAGGAATACTAAAGACAATATGTTTATGAACGGTTATGTAGATTCAACGGGAGTAATGTACTTTACTTTCGACAATATCAGCGACGGTGAATTCTACGGGCTCGATTTCAGCTATCAGGGGCGTTTGTTCGGCAGCCTGGGGCTAAACTTCAATTTCTCATACTATAAACAGGAAATTCATGTAAAAATACCAGGAAATGAATACGACAACAGCGACTTTTCGTGGAGTTTCAGGGGCGGCGCTAATTATACCATCATTCCCGGCCTGGTTGTTCAGCTTTTTGGTTATTACAATCCCGAAGTAGTAACATCCTTAGGCAAAAGAATAGGATTTTATTCAGTCGATTTCTCGTCGCGCTGGGATGTGACACCCGACCTGTCGCTCAATTTCAGGGTAAGCGATATATTCGAATCGCTCGAATACGGAGGCCAGGCCAAAGGATCGAATTATAACTTTACAAATACTTATTTCCCAGAAAGCAGAAATGCATACCTGGGAATTAGTTATAAATTCAATAATTACACAAGGCCCAGGGAAAAACAATCTCCCGGAGGTATCGACGGCTCGAGCATGCCGATGATGTAAATATTCGAAGAAATTCGTAGAAAATAATTGATGCAGCTGGTTAATCCCAGCTGTTTCTAATTTTATATTTCTCCTTTCCTCAATAGTTCTCTTATTTTTTTTGCTTTTTCCGTCATGAACATTTCGTTGAACTGCCTGACTTCTTCCAGCCATTTTAACTTTTCGGAGGCAGGTACCTTCATATATTCCCTGATTTTATCTTCATCGAAATAGTACTTATATCCTTTTGTAATTTTACTTTCCATAGATTTCCTTAATTTTTTTCAACATCTCGACGTCAGAGATATCCTGCAGCCTCGGGCTGATTTATTTTGCTTAATAATATCATCGATAGAAGCAAGGCTTATATCAATATCATTTGCATTGATTATCTGCCTGTTGGAATAAGACGCTTCGAAATCCAGATTATGGCATATAATTATATCGATAACTTTAAAGTTGTTTTTTTTGTTATAAAAGCTGAAAGCAATCATTTTTTTTTTTTTTGATCCAGCCCTTTATTATATTATCATCCGCCAGGCCTTCGGGTTTTTCGGGAATACTGTGAATATACCCCAAATCATCTAATAGTTTCAGGGTTTTGTCGAGATTTTGCTTATCCATGGCAATAATTATATCTATATCCTGCGTTACCCATGGGATGCCCAAAAGATTTACGGCAAGCCCGCCGACTAAAAGTTATCGGACATTATTCCGTTGCAATTCTGTAAGTATATCCAGATAAAACACATTTCTCCAAACATTGAATAATAATTGATTTAATTTATTCAATTAATTTATATTTTTCAAATAAAACCGGATTTCTTTAAATAATCCTTTAAAGTATGTAAAATCACATCGCCGAAAATCACAATTAGCTGATATTCTTAATAAATCAGAAGGATAGGCATTTCTTGCTTAACTTATATATATTTGCTTTCAGGCCTTTGGTACAGTACTTTTTTCTTCCTGCTGCACAGAGTCCCTTTTAATAACCACCAGTGTCCTGTCGTCTGTATATCCGTTTTCGCTTGCATATGTTTGCACCTCCTGAAGGATTTTATAAGCTATTTGATCGGGCTTATCTTCATGGTTGGCTTTTATTATTTCAATCAGCCTGTTTTCCCCGAAAAGTTCACCTTCATCATTGCGTGCTTCGGTTATACCGTCGGTATAGATTACAAGAACGTCCCCGGGATCCATTATTATATTTTCTACCTCGAACCTTTGGTATTGCATAATACCCATAAGCCCGCCGGTAGTATTCAGCATAGTAATTCTCTCCCTCGATGGCTTGTAGTGAATTGGTGCGCAATGCCCTGCATTTGCATAGAGTACAAGCCTGTTTTTGCTGCTTGTCAGTTCGCAGTAAAAAAGGGTGACAAATCGTTCGTAGGGGAAAGTATCGAAAATAAGTGTATTAATATGCGACATCAGTTGCGAAATTTTTGGTGTAAAACCCCGGCCCATGCGCATGGCGCCCGATACGAACAAAGCCTGGATGGCAGCAGGCAGGCCTTTACTGGCAGCGTCGCATACTACTATGCCAAGGTTGTCTTCTTCTTCGTCGGAGCTTTTCAGGTAATCGAAATAATCGCCGCCAACCTCTGCGTCGGGAATGCACGCTCCGAATATCTTATAATCTTTGTACTCCATGTAGTGCTCTGGCAGCAGGCTGCGCTGGATTTCCGATGCTTTCAGGATATCGTGCTGCATCCTTTTTTGCATTGCCTGCGAACTCAGGTTCCGTAGTGCAACCGAGGCAACGCTGCTAATAATGGTAAGAGTCTCGAAAAAAGACTGCAATATCTGTGGAGCGCTAAACCCGAGTGCATATTTGAAATACTTACCGTTCTTCAGCCTGACAATTTCTCCGACACCAGTAGCAGAATACACTTCGATGCCTTTTTCTCTTAGTGTGTTATCCGTTTCTCTCTGTAGTATTGTCCTTTCGCTTATTAGCTTCGAAAAAA
>DAINRZ010000382.1:0-4283 GCA_036741575.1 Kapaibacterium sp. (SeqCode) | reverse complement strand
CATCGGCCTGTATTTAACGATTATATTATCGTATATTTCACCATTTTCAATTCGGTTGAATTTCTCCTGCCCCGAACGATAATGCGAGCTGTCGCGCCCTAATACCAAAGGTAATATATCCGAGCCTGCCGCATCAAAGGCCGATTCCGGGGGAGACAAATTTAAACCGACAGGCACAATACCTACTGTGCTAGCTATCAGCCTTGTGCTGTTGCTGTGATAGGCTGCCAGCACATTGAATTTATCGATATAATGCGTTTCCATTGCTTCGTTCGTAATCAGTAATTTGTAATTATTTCCCTTAGGTTTCTCCTCCAATATATCGATGTCGCCGTTTTCCATAAGCCTGGATATCGATGATGAGAATAGCTCGGCTTCGAGTGTTTTGTCATTATTTCCAAATGTATAAACCGTGGGGCACGATCCGAAGCAAGTCTTTGGATTGGCAATGCATATTAGAGATGCAGGCAAATATGGAGCGCTCAAAACCAGCAGAATATTGCCAATGGCAGTGCCTGCTCTGCCCTTTGTTTCGTAATATTTTATCGCAGCAATGCTGTCGGTATGGATACGGTAAAACTTAAGGCCCTCAGGCCTTTGCTGCTCAAGCGTTGTCAGTTCGCCGAAAGCTTTCAGCGTATCATTCTGGTATATAAAACCACTGGGGCAATTGATAATAGATGCATTATGCAGAACTATGTTCGATTCTGCGTAAACGATCAGTGAACTGTCAATCTTATCTGTGGTTACATAAACTAACGACCTGGAAAAATGGCAAGAAAAAAGCGTAATCGATATAAAAACGATAATAAATAATTTTAAATAATTCATAATAGCAAAAATTACCAAACATTGACAATTATTACTGCAAAAATAAAAAACGACAGGGCAAACATTCAACTTTTCTTGAAATAATTAGATAATCTTTTTGAGATTGTTTCTAATTAATATTTTGAATGCTATGGCTGAAGATGGTATTAATCCCAAAATCCTTCTGATGGATGATGAGGATGTGATTAGGGAGAACATGGAAGAAATTGGAGAACTGCTTGATATTGAAATTGTTACTACAAAAAATGCGAATGAAACTATTGACAGGTTTTCATCAGCTTTTAGAAGCGGAGTAAAATTCGACGCCGTAATTCTCGATTTGACTATTAAGGGTGGAATAGGCGGCTGCGAAACCCTAAGGGAACTAAGGCAAATTGACCCTGCAATAAAATCGATTCTTTTTAGCGGCGACGAATACTCGCATGTTTCTCAGAATTACAGGGATTACGGATTTACCGATGTTATTAAAAAGCCTGTAAATATCCAGGAGTTCGAGGCAAAAATAAGAGAGTTGTTCTCCTGATAAACTCAGGCCATTAATTGGGCAGGCCGTCAAAAACGCTAAGCATAAGCGAATGTGTTTCAATTCCAGCTGCCTGATTTTTATACTTTTTTCATAGAATTAAGAAAACAGATAAAAGATTTCATTGTTTTCAAAGATTGTTTTTATATCCTATTTTTTTTATTATTTTGTATTTAGTAAGGAATACTTTACTAATATTAATGAAATAAGATGTTCGAAAAAAATATACAGATAGCGAAGGAAAGCCTGCTTCGTGAGATTAACTTTACGGATAAGTTCATCTATCTGAACGAGATACTTGCTAATCCGTCTATTCACGAAGCATATAAGGATTATTTCAGGGCGGAAGTAGCCTGGTGGATATACGAAAAGCAGGCCGAGAGGAAAAACAGCCTGAATTTCGATTACTCAGATGCCGAATTGAATAGTATAATAAGCCGCCTCGATGAAAAATATTTCGAAACAGCAAGGTTCGACAGCGCCACATTATTCAATATAGTGGAAACTGCCGTAAAGGTTAGGGCTAATATGGTTTGCAGGCCCCGCAATACTCTTAGGTGGTTTGTCTTCAGGCTCGAAAAAACCAAGCCCTTTGGCGAAATAATCAGAAGGATGAACTACCTTGGAGATTATCATTACCTAAGGGCAGAGTTCGAAAAGGAAGCACGTGATTCGGGTGTGGCTGCCGGCGATAACAGCATAGTCAGTATCGAGTTTTTCTCGAGCCTAATCGAAAAAATCGATGATAACCATATCTACAGCCTGACTCCGGAAGAATTCCCCGAACTGATTGAGCCTGTTTTTTCTTTTTTCAATCCTGATTCTGATTTTGGTGAATCAAGGATTGTTCCCATCGAGTCGCTCGTAATTTTCCTGGATGATAAGAATATTTTCTCTTTGGCAGAAAAACTGGAAAACCTCAATAAAGAAAACAATATTTCTACTATTTCGAAGAAATATATTACAGATTTTATTTATAACCAATTGGATTTAATCGACTCGGAATTGAATGCGCCAGCCAGGGCAGATGCCGAATATGAGGCTGATGATTTGGAAAAGGGAAGCTATGGCGAGCAATTAACTGGCTTTGTGGAAAAGCCCGAGCCTGAAGCGCAGGGAACCGAAGCCGCAGATTACGGCAGTTCTGCCATAGATATTGCTGATTATACCGTTACACAAAGCATGGATACTGAAGCGATTTTCAATTCGGGAATATCATTGGGCAAAGAAACAGATGTTGAAGAAGATACTGATTCAATTCTTTTACACGAGCCTCTTGCTGCTGCCGGAGATTTGCTGCCCGAGCCTGAAGAACAAACTGCCGAATCGGGTATAGCCGATTTTTCAAAAGAGTTTTCAGAAACCGACAGCGACTTGTTATCCGGACTGTTTACTTCTGATAATGAAATTCATTCCGAATTAGTCGATTACGAAGAAATGCCCATAATCCAAGATTCCGAAACCTTTGATTTAACTGAAGAAAAGCTGGCATTGGCGGAATTATTATTATCGGGGGATGAAAGCGAAGGCGGCGAAACATTAACGGAGCAAATCCCGCAGGAAATCGATGAAGATACTCCCGGCGATACCGGATCCGGTTTGCCGGATGATATGCCAGAGGATATTGACTTGGATTTTGAAGCCATTGCTGCAGAAAATATGGATAATAATATTGAGAATGATGAGAATGCAGCATTGGCGGAATTATTATTATCGGGGGATGAAAGCGAAGGCGGCGAAACATTAACGGAGCAAATCCCGCAGGAAATCGATGAAGATACTCCCGGCGATACCGGATCCGGTTTGCCGGATGATATGCCAGAGGATATTGACTTGGATTTTGGCGCACTAACCGACGAAATTGTGGAAATTGATATCGTAACGGAAGAAACGGATAAAGTTGAATTGACTACAAGCCAATTATTGGATGATGAAACAGAAGAAATGAATGAAGACGAGAATTTTATTTCTGCCGGCAATCCGTATGATGAAGAAATTTTAAATATCGATATTGATGATATTATTATTCCGAAAGTTGATAATTCAGACAGCGAAACCCATTCGGAAAACGGATCTGAAACAGAAATCGATGAATTGGAAATCGATTTCATAAATGAATTGAACGATGATTTGCAAAGCACAGCCGATGATATCGCAGCAGAAGGCTATCCGCCCGATACAGCCGATGATATTCTTCAGGAAATCGAGTTCGAAAGCATTCTGTCTGTTAGCCCTCCACAAAGCTTTGGCAAATCTGGTGCACCAATCCATGGCGTCAAGAATGATTCTGATAATGTAGGATATGATATGGAATTTGTCGATGAAGATTCGATGGAAATCAGGGGCAGAATCATAAGCATACTTGAAAATTTCGAAGCCAAGAACAACAGCTATCAAGAAGAATTGCTGAATCAACTGGAAGAATTGTTTAAGAATACCGAAATGCACGAAGCCGGTGAAGAAGAAAACAATAGTCTGAATATAGCCGTCAGCGATTCAGAATTCTCGGCTATAATAAACAACCTGAATGAGCCAGGCCAAGAGCAGAATACAGGCGCTAACCCACCCTATACTGTTTTCGAAAACCTTTACGGCCCCGACGGCGGCGCAGGTTATTTTCCACCTTCTGCCGAGCAGGAAGTTTTTTATGCAGATAATGAACAATCGGCTGATATAATTCAGGGAAAAAATTCTGATAACCTTGATACACTATAAAACCTAATAAAATGAAATTTATTGATACAGCTAAAATATTTGTTAAATCTGGCGACGGGGGCAAAGGCAATGTCAGTTTCCGACGCGAAAAATTTGTTCCAAAAGGCGGCCCCGACGGCGGCAACGGCGGCAAAGGGGGCGATGTTATTCTTAAGGTCGATACGCACCTGAATACACTGCTGGATTTCAAATATAAGTATATTTATAATGCACC
>DAINRZ010000381.1:0-4303 GCA_036741575.1 Kapaibacterium sp. (SeqCode) | reverse complement strand
ATTGCCTTCATGTCCTGCCCGCCTATATCGAGTATGAAGCTCACCTTGTCGTCGAACACTTTGGCAGCCCTGTAATGAGCCATAGTTTCCACGATACCGCCATCGAGCGAGAAAGCAGATGTAATTAAATCTTCTCCGTATCCCGTGGCTGCCCCGCGCAGGATTTTCATTGTTATGTTTCTGTCCCTAGCAAGCAGTTTTAGTTTGCCGAGCCCCTCTGCTACTGCCCCAATGGGGTCGCTGTTATTGTTCCTGCAAAAATCGAACACGATTCTTCCGCGGGAGTCAATAACAACGATTTTAGTGGTAGTGGAACCCGAGTCGATACCTATAAAATAATCCTGCAATCCGTTAGCTCCCAATTCTGCCCTGGCAGCTTTGTAAGATTCCTTTTCAAGTATCCATTTTGAGTATTCGAAAAAGTCCTTAAATAAAGGTTCGTTAATCGGCAACGGTTTTGCAGATATTCTTTCCTCCAACAATTCAAGAAGTTCGCTAATACAACAGCAAAGCCTTGAGTTACTTTGCAAAATGGCTGCCCCCGATGCAGTAATCAATTCCTGGTTTTCAATCAATTTAAACTCATTAGGCTCTATTCCAAGCTGTTCCAGCATTACCCGCCGCAGATTCGGAAGGAAAGTAAGCGGGCCCCCTGAGAATACTGCAACAGGCTCTATTTTGCTTCCCTTCAGCAAGGTATTGCACAATTGAATAGATAGTGCCCTGAAAACCGAGCGTGCGATGTCCGGCAGGGGTATTTTCCGGCTAAGCAGGTTCTGTACGTCAGTTTTGGCAAATACTCCGCATCTGGAAGCAATGGGATATGTGTTTTGAGCAAGTGAAGCAATAGCATCGATTTCATCGAGGCCGATATTCATTATCGATGCCATCTGGTCGAGAAAAGCGCCTGTGCCTCCGGCGCAGTTGCCGTTCATCCTTATATCGTGGTTGGCGCCGGGCTTAAAAAAAATAATCTTGGAATCCTCGCCGCCGATATCTACGAGAGTTCTGACATCGGGATGGAATACCGAAATATACTCGGAGGCTGCAATTAATTCCTGAACGAACGGCAGGCTGTGTTGTTCTGCTATTCCCATGCCTGCGCTGCCGGTTAACATTATACTCAAAGAAGCATCGCCCAGAATTTCATATAGCTTTTTCAGCGAATTTACCAGAGACCCGCGGATGTCTCCTAAATGCCTGTGATAATCCTTAAAAATTAACCTTAATTCGCTGTCGAAAACCGATATTTTCGCGGTTGTAGAGCCTATGTCTATCCCAACATTTATTATATCTTTCGATATTTTTTGCATACTCAGCATTTCAACTCACAAACCGCTCATTTCTTTTGTAATACTACTTGCTACTTTTTGTAACATTTTATGTTACATTTCCTGCGAATATAATACAAATTTTGCTAATAGCAAATAGAATTTATTATTAAAATAATTCTATTATTTTTCAATAAAATAATTATTTTACTTAATAAAGGATTTTCTATTTGTTTTATTAAAAAATAATTAATTTTCTTTAGGTGCGTTATAGTAGTAATTATTAAATTTAGCTTTTAATAGAATGCCGGAAATAAAAGGAATAAATACCGATTCGGCTTCGCTTGGCGGAGACCTCCCCGATTCTTACCTGAACAGGGATATGCCCTGGCGTAAACAGGAGCGTAAAAGCGTGCAGTCTTTCCGCAAGGGCGAAATAATACATGGTGAAATCACAGAGATTATCAGCAAGACAGAGGCATTCGTCAGGCTGCCTTCAGGCGTTTTGAGGGCATTGGTGGCGGGCAACCTGAAAAAGGGCGACTCGCTTTACTTCCAGGTGCAGGAAACCGAACCATACTTAATACTGAAAATATTCTCCACCAGCCTGAAAAAAGACGGCGAGGACATTCCAGAAGAAGAACTGGTCCGTATCCTGGACCTGCCGGACGATGATTTTTTCAAAAGTATTATTACATTTTACAGGGAAAAGAAATCCGTTATCACCCGTGACGATGTATTCAAAATAGAGAAAGCATCCTCGAAAATTACCGGCGAGCCATTGTCTGGCCTGACCATGAATGATTTGTTCAACATAGTTTATTTAATGGAAGAGAACAAAATCCAGCATACGGCAGCGAATTTTCTGAAACTAAAGCACGCATTCAAAAGCCCCGGATTCATTCACGAGAAAATGCTGGAACTTGAAAAGCAAATAGATGCTTACCCAAGGTTGAGCAGCGCTTACCAGCCATTTTTCGATACCGTCAGGCAATCCGGTAAGCAGCCAGCAGACTCGATGAAACTGCTAAACGGCATTGGAAGGGCACCTTCCATACTCTCAGGCATACTTGGCCAAATAGGTGAATTTTCAAGGGCTGGCCAACCCGATGAGCCATTAAACGAGAATCTGGAATTTTTTAAAAAGCTGATGGAATCTGCTGAATTTCTTCGAAAAAGTTCCGAGAACGCATTCAATTCTTATTTCTTGTTCTTCCCTATTAACATAAGCATGTTTTTCACAATTGCCCGATTTACTGTGAGAAAACAGCGCCCCGGAGCGCCCAAAAGCGCAAAACCGGGCATAAAGCCCATGGATATCATGAATGCCATCATCCAGACAGATTCGTTTATGGAAGATAAAAAGACAATAAAGCACGGGCTGTTTTCCCAGTCCGAAAAAGCATGCAGAATGCTTGCCGGATTGGTAAATAGTCAAATATCGGGCCTTTTAATAATGGGCATTGAAACTCAGTCCTTATTAATCAGCAATTTCCCCGACGATGATTTCGAGTTGAATATTAGAAACCAGTCAGGGCAAATGAAGAATTTTACTATTGTAGTGTAAGTAGAAATCTTGGAAATATTTAAACTTTTTTATTCATTTTAAATACCATTAGAAATAATACTTGTATTATTAAAGTATTTTTATTATTTTATTTTTAAAATATAATATATTTTGAGGTATCCAATGAAAATGTGTTTCAAAATATTCTTCATAACGTTTATTGTTTCTCAATTTCTAATTAATTCAACAAGTATTAATATTCCTGTATATAGTAATACCCAAAAAGGAAATTGTTTAATCAGATGGAATGTAAACAATGAAAGTGATTCAATGTATGTTCAATGTGGTGGATTTAATCGCTTTTCTGGTACCTATGAGGCTGATCCTTATAACAATTGGGTTATATACCCAGTTGTAAGAGCACTTGACAACAAACTATACCCAAATATTAGCATAGTTCTCAATAATGGGAATTGGAGGTCGAGTATTTGGATTGGCACTGAGAATAACGAGCCTGGTGATGCATTCGAAATAATTTTTATTGCTATTATCAGTAACGATACAACCACAATAAACAGATATAATAGAATACAGAAATCTGAAGGTAGAGAGAATTTAGGAACAAATTTAGAACCCAATGTATTTGTTTTGAAAGCTATCAATGTATTTTGTAGATAAAAGAGTTTTACAAAATTGAAGATGTTATTCAAAAATTACAAAAACTACAAAAAACATAGAAATCTCAATAAAATAAAATATGGGATAGCTTTTTTTTTATTGTTAGTAACTACAATAATTATACAATTAATTTTAAATGAAAAGCAAGAAATAATCAACCTAAATCTAAAGATATTTGATTTAGATATTAATATTTTGTATCTACTTGGATTTCTTCTTATAATTTCTATAATTATTTATTTCATATGGCAAGTACCTAAAAATTTAATCGAATCAAATAAAAACCGTTTAAAATTGAATTCCAGAGACTATCATAATGCTTTGAAGGATTATCGGACAACAAATATTCAAATTATTGGCGGCTTTTTCCTAATATCGACAGCAGTTTTTACATATTTACAATACAGAAATGATAAAATAAAGCTTGAACATGAAAAAATGAAAAACGATTCATTAATTGCTTTTGAACGAAATAAGAATTTGGAAGAAAATAGAAAAAATGATTATAATATAAGAATTGATAATGAAAGAATTAAGGAAGAGAAGAGAAAGAATGATTTCTTGATTAAAAATGAAAGTGATAGGAATATTCTTGAATTATTTCAAAAATCTCTTGAATTACTGAGAGAAGCTGATAATGTAACAAGACTTGGTGCAATATACACTCTAGAAAAGCTCATGAATATTGACCAAGCTTACCATTCTGAAATTTTATCAATATTCTGTTCTTATGTAAGGGAGATAAGGAACAAAAACAAAAATTTAAAAGATGAAATCGGATTAGATATTCAAGCAATTATTAATGCTATAGGCAAGAGGAATCTAAATTTCAGAAATGTAAGAGATT
>DAINRZ010000380.1:0-4309 GCA_036741575.1 Kapaibacterium sp. (SeqCode) | reverse complement strand
AATTAAGGGAAAACACTAATTATGTTTTGAAAGTTGAATTTTCTTTAATAATTTTGTAATTTATATTTAATTCACAAATCCATTGTTTTTATGGAGATTGATGAAAACTAAAAGCATAAATAAATCCGAAAACCAAAAGAAGCTGATTTTTGTTGTCGATGACCAGGAGGAAAACCTCGAGTTCCTGGGCAGCCTGCTGCGGCATAACGGATACAATGTTATGGTGGCATCCGATGGGATGGAAGCGATAGAGTTAATGCACAAAAAGCTGCCCGATTTGATTTTGCTGGATATTATGATGCCCAAAATGGATGGGTATGAAGTATGCGAGAAACTGAAAGCAAATAATATTACTAAAGATATTCCGGTTATTTTCATTACTGCAAAAATCGAGACCGAAGATATCGTTAAAGGTTTCCAGGTGGGCGGCATCGATTATGTCACCAAGCCATTCAAACACAAGGAACTACTGATGCGCATCAAGACTCAGATAGAACTGAAGACTTCCAAAGACCTGATTTTGCAGCAAAACGACAAACTTGTGCTGCTGAACAAGGAGAAAAACGGTTTCCTGAGGATTGCTGCCCACGACCTGAAAAATCCGTTATTTACCATTAAAGGATTTGCCCAGCTAATCAATCAGAAATTCAAAGAATTATCGCCGCTGGAAATCAAGGAATACTCAAATTACATAACAGATACTGCCGACCAAAGCCTTCAGATTATTATCAACCTGCTCGATATTAATAAAATTGAAGAAGGCCAGTTGAAACTTTCGTACGACGATATTAAACTCGATGAAGTCATCTCTAAAATAATTGATACTTATAACTTAAAAGCAAAAGCTAAGGAAATTGATCTAGTTTACGAAAACAGGACGAATAATACTTTTATAAAGGCTGACGGAGGCAAAATCGTCCAGGTGCTCTCCGAATTGATTTCGAACGCTATTAAGTTCTCTCCATTCAAGAAAAGCATATATTTATCTACTTATATACCATCGGAAAAAAAGAACTGCGTCAGGGTGGAAGTAAAGGACGAAGGCCCCGGCCTGACATCCGATGATATGTCCAAACTATTTACTAAGTTTTCCAAGCTCTCGGCACAGCCGACAGGCGATGAAAACTCGACCGGGCTGGGCCTGTCAATTGTCAAATATCTCGTCGAAGCAATGGGCGGCAAGGTTTGGGCAGAAAGCGCCGAGGGCTTGGGCGCATCATTCTTTGTTGAATTCAAGATAAAATAGTTTTTTCATTTTTTTACAATAACACAGCCTTCTGTAAAGTTTTCCTCTTTTTCGCGCGCCGGGAAGTCCTGTTCTATGGCATTAAATTTCTGTATAATCCATTCAGGTATCGGCATTTGGGTATTACCGGCTGTATGAGTTCGGAAGACTTCGCTGAAGGTTGTAGCACCAAAAAACCGGCAATCATCAAAACCGTTTTTTTCGGCGATGCCACGGAAGTAGTCCTTAGTGAAAAGCCATTTATCATCGGCATTTTCGAAAAACGGGCCCGATTTATCGGTTGATTTCATCTTATCCCATACAAACACAGAGTTATAAAAATAATTTACCAGGCTTTTATCGATTCTGTTCATGTTTAGATTAAACAATAATTTCAGTTTATTTATTGCCCTGGATAGAATTGACCGGTTATCGGCAGAGAAACCAGATTCTTCAAGTATTATCTTATAAAAGTCACCCAAAATACTGTATCCCTCGGCAAAAGGCTCGAAAAAGACCGCATATCCCCCCGGCTTTAGTATCCGGTAGGCATGCTCGAATACTTTTTCGGGATGGAACAGGTGGTGTAGTATTGCTGCCCCAATTATGAAATCGAAACTGTTGCTTTCAAAATCCGATTCTTCAGCGTTTAGTTGCAGCAAATGGCACCTGGCCGAATATCCACTGATTTCAATGCCTTGCTTAAGCCTGGCAAGCATAGGCAGGCTGAGTTCTGTGGCAACAAGGTGTGCATTTGGGAATAGCTTGAGTATTGGAATTGTAGCGCTGCCGAATCCTGCCCCAAGCTCCAGAATAGTGTATTTACCCTGCATGTCGGCACCGATCAAGTCCATTGCCCTTGCAATTAATCCTTCGTAGAAATCATATAGCTCGAAGTTTTGTGATTGTACTCCTTCTTCGGTTTTGTAATGGTCCGACATAAACCTTGTGATTTCGCTCTCGCTGTAAACCGGCGAAAAAATCCCCGAATACTCTGCTTTGCCTGTATATTCGCAAAGCTCTGCCAGGCTTCCTTTGTATAATTTCCTTAGAATATCTGTTTTTTCCATAAGCAAATATAGCAGATATTTAGCAAAACCTAAACCGGTTAGTCAAATTCAAATTGGGATAGATGAAGAGTAAAATCATATAGTGTAATGTATATGGAACTATAGACTTCGCGATAAAGGTAATGCTTTTAAATATTATTTATTCACTATTAAGTTTCGATATATCGATATAAATCTTGTAGTCTGAAACTTTACCATCATTCATCTTTAATACATCACAAAACGGAACGCTGAGCACCGAACCGGAATGGCGGGTGTAATCCACAACGCCTGCTATTATTGCGGCATCGCCTGTTTGCCACACATTTTCGAGATTGTGCTTTAAAGCGCTGATGCTCGAGAAAAATCCCGATACAACATCTTTTACAGCAGCTTTACCCTCGGCCGGAGGGAAATTTCCAAAACTGAAAATAACATTTTCTGTCAGAAATGATGCAAATCGCTCAGTATCTTTTGCATCGATAGCTGCAAACAAATCTATAATATATTTATTAATACTCATATCTATCCTCATTGAAAAATATTATTACAATCCTTTAAAAAGAATATTTAATCTTATTATATAAAATTAGCAGTCAATATGGAAAAAACAAAACTTATTTGTGATAATGTGGTGTTGGCACCATTCTCAGGGGTATCATCAATAATGATATTATTCAACCGGGCTGTTTGGTTTCACTCTTAAATGATTCTTGCAATTTGTTTTAAAAAAATAATCATAATTAATCTTAATTTGCGTTGTATTATTTTATTCAATTTTCAGGATGTATAAATGCACGATAACCTAAATTTGGTTCATAGTAATACTATTGTTTCCATTGCTTCGAAATCAATTTTTATATTCACATCTATGATTTTTGCCGCTTTATCTTTGGTATTCCTAGCCTCCTGCGACGATGAGCCAACCGATAATGATATTAATCATATGCAAATCTGGCCGATGGAAGTAGGTAACTTTTGGGTTTATCAGTCGGCTACTATCCTTGAAGATTCTATACTTGGTTATGACACCGTAAAATTTGTTGTTTCAGGTAAGGTATCCATTTCCGGCAGCGAATGGTTTCTAATGGGCGGCGAAGGAAAGCCCAAAAAAGAGATGTACATTAATAAACCCGATGGCCTGTGGAAAGATAAGTATGATTCGGGGATGACTGTAAACACTCAGGATATACGTATGATATTGAAATATCCGACAAAAACCGGCGATAAAATATTTTGGAAAGATGAGACTACGGAAACTGTTGCTAAAAATATACCGGTAAGTACACCGGCGGGTAACTTTAAATGCCTTCATTATTTAAACCGTGCATACCGCGAGATCGATTTGTATTTTTGTCCCGGCATCGGTATGATTAGCCAGAAGTTTATTACAATGATATCACACTATCCGCCCAATCCCAAATTAGATACAATCTGGATAGAGATGAAGCTTTTGGATTATAATGTAAAGTGAAAAGGGAGACGAAAAAGGGAATTTAGTAATTTTATTCATTTGAAAATTAATAATTAAAAGCGAAATGGAAAAATCAGGTGAAATATTAATTTACCAGACTGAGAACGGCAATACAAAACTTGAAGTCCGTTTGGAAAATGAAACAGTCTGGTTAACTCAAAAGATGCTCGCTGAGTTGTTCCAAACAACTCCCCAGAATATAACGCTACATCTTAGAAACATATTTAGGAAAAGGGAGCTCGATGAAATTTCAACTTGTAAGGATTTCTTACAAGTTCAAAAAGAAGGCAGCCGAAATGCCGAAAGAATCAGTAAGTTTTACAATCTTGATGCAATAATCTCTGTCGGTTACAGGATTAAATCGTCGATTGCCACCCGATTCAGGCAATGAACAACCCAAAGGCTCAGGGAATATATAATCAAAGGGTTTGTGCTCGATGATGACAGACTGAAAAATCCGGGCCAGCCCTACGATTATTTCGACGAGTTGCTTAGGCGGATTCAGGATATCAGGTCGTCGGAGAGACGATTTTACCAGAAGATTACTGATATTTATTCCAC
>DAINRZ010000379.1:0-4324 GCA_036741575.1 Kapaibacterium sp. (SeqCode) | reverse complement strand
GTTTGTCCTAATTAATATCTTGGCAATATACCCGATTCTGTAAATAATAAAGACTAAATAAGTTATAAATAAATAGAAATTGAACATAATGAATTTTTTTGATAAATATAGACTGTGAATGAATGATCCCTTAATAACAAAATACAGGAGTATATTATGCCTAATGTGGAAAACATCGATAATGAAGCGTTCTCCAATGAACTGCTTCAGCTTGTTACATTTAAGCTCGAGAACGAAGAGTTCGGAGTAGATATTCTTAATATCCAGGGCATTAACCGGATGGTAGAGGTTACTAAAGTACCTAATTCGCCAGAATATGTGGAAGGAATTATCAACCTGAGAGGCCAGGTAATTCCAATAATTGACCTGAGGAAAAGGCTAAATATGCCTGATAGGGCTTATAGTAAAGACACCCGTTTTATTGTGGTCGAATTTAAAAACAAGGTTGTCGGATTTATTGTTGATTCCGTTAATAAAGTCCTTCGCATTGACAGGAAACTGACAGAACCCCCGCCAAAGACTGCCACCAGAATAGACTCAGAGTATATTACTGCAGTTGGTAAACTTGAAGATTCTCTCTTGATTTTGCTAGATTTCGAACGAATTCTGCCGGAGAATTTCGATGCAATGATGAACTGATATTGGATATATGGATTATGTTTTATCAAATTTCTCAGGATGAAAAAAATGAAAATCAGCATCAAATTTCTTGTTGGATTTTCAATTATTATGGCCAATATTGTCACCATGATTCGGCTTGAAAAATATTCACCGGGAGATATGAACAGCATAGTGGAAGAACTGGCCGAAGACAAAATTTCCAATTCTGTGGCGTATAAAGGTTTTATTGAAAGCATTTATATAAAGGCTATAGCTGCCAGAGATATGATAATTTTTTCTGAAGACGATATTTTTCAAAAAGTGCTAAGAGGAATAATTGAATATCCTAAAACTATTGATAAAGAACAAAAAGACTGCTTTCCCATCTTTTTTCATTCAGAAATTTTTTATTCATGAATAGCAATTGTGAATATATTAACATCGTATATTATGGATTGTGCCGATGATAGAATTAGTGAACAAATATAGAGAAATGCCCGGAGGCAATAATACTACAAAAGCAAGCATGCACGATAATAACGAATCGGGTACAATCTTGTTTGGCTGGGCAAACAACTCATCAGGGGAAGTATGCAACTTGGTTAATAGTTCGCCATTAATAGCTTCACTACTCGAGAATGTGCCGGACGTTTTAGGTATAGTTACTCCAGATGGTATCATAAAATATAAAAGCCCTAATATCACAAAATGGTTTGGATGGGACCCAAATGAGCTTGTAGGCACCGATGCATGGGAAACGGTTTATCCAGAAGATCTGCCGAGGATTCAAAAGGAATTTTTCGAATTGCTAAAATCTGACGGTACACCTAAGTCGGTAGAGTACCGATATAAATGCAAGGATGGTTCATACAAATGGATTGAGCTAACAGCCATTAACAGAATTAATGATCCTTTTATAGGCGGAATCCTATTAAATTATCATGATATCATGCATTTCAAAGCAACAGAAAAAGCCCTGCAGGATTCCATTCAAACAGCAATAGAAATAATCGGTTCAATCCCATCCGGTTTATTTGTATATCAATTTATTGCCCCCGACAAGCTTATCCTGTTAAGCGGCAACACCGAGGCGGAAAAGATTACCGGAAAAAAAATTAATGATATTATGGGTATGGAGTTCAATGAAATTTGGCCGAATGCTTTTGATAGCGGACTTACAGAAAAATACCTGAATGTGATACACACTGATAAGTTGCTCGAAATCGAAGAATGCGCTTATAAGGATGAAAAACTCGACGGCGTATTCAGGATTAAAGTTTTTAAAATGCCGGGAAATAAACTCGGAGTGGCATTCGAAGACATTACCCAAAGATATAAGGCAGAGATAGAACTCCTCGACCAAATAAAATTCTTTGAACAGGTTTTTTCTCAATCGTCAATAAGCACCCAAATCTTAGATAAGGATGGGTGGTGCCTGAGAATTAATCCAAAGTTGACCGAACTTTTCGGGGTACAACCAGAAGATATAGAAGGTGGAAAATATAACATTTTTCAGGATGAAGGTATTAAACAAGGTGGAATAATACCTTATCTCGAAAAAGTTTTTCATGAGGGATTGACTGCCGAATGGGAAGTTTATTTCGATATTGGTATTGCTGCTGATTCCCAAAATATTAAGGTTAATGAAAAGAAAAAAGTATGGTTTCACAACTGGGCTTTTCCAATATTTAACAGCAAAGGAATATTAACTAATGTTGTTATCCAACATACGGATATTACTAAAAGGAAAGATGCCGAAAAGCATTAAAGGAAAGCGAATCTAAGTTCAAAACTGTGGCTGATTATGCTTACAATTGGAACTATCTCGAGGACATCAAAGGAAATATTATTTATATGTCCCCGTCGTGCTTTAGAATTACGGGCTACACAAGGGAAGAGTTCGTTGCCAATCCATCTTTATTAAATTCCATAATTCATGATGATGACAAAGCTGAGTACCAAAAACATTTGGATTACGGCCATTCTGATTATGAAATTGGTGAAATGTGCGAGCAGGAATTTAAAATTGTGAAAAAAGACGGCACAATTGCTTATGTGAGCCACATATGTATGTCGATTATTGATGAAAACCAAAACTGTTGCGGCCGCCGTATAAGCAACAGAGATATTACTGACAAAAAACTCCACGAAAAAGCACTTACCGAAAGCAAAAATCAATTGAAACTGATCTTCGATAATACTCCGGCTGTTATGTTTCTGCTTAATGAACAAACAGAAATACTGATGATAAATAAACCCGGCATTGAATTATCGGGAAAATCTGATGATGTTATACTGGGAATGCAGGGCGGTAATGCCCTGAACTGTCTTCACTCGTTTGATACTCCCATGGGGTGCGGGTACAGCTCGGATTGCCGCAATTGTATTATCAGGAATACTGTTCTCGATACCCTGAAATCAAATACTAATCATTACAAAATTGAAGCAACACTGAAAACACTATACAAAGGTAAAATCAACGAATATACTGTGCTGCTGTCAACTTCTATTGCTTCTTTATCGCCCGAAAAAACAGTGCTTGTGTCTATCGATAATATTACTGACAGGAAAAAACTGGAAAATGACTTATTGTCTGCAAAGAATAAAGCCGAAGAATCGGAAAAACTTAAAACCGCATTCCTGCAAAATATGTCTCACGAAATCAGGACTCCATTAAATGGTATTCTGGGATTTACAGGCTTACTCGAAGATAATAACATATCCAGTGTCGACAGGCTGGAGTATATCGACGTAATAAAGAAATCGGGCCAAAGGCTGCTGGAAATTGTAAACAATACACTCGACATTTCAAGAATAGAAACCGGTCAAATGGAATTGCGATATACCTCCGTTCCCCTGAAAATGATAATGGATAACCTGTTCGAATCTAATACCGGGCTTGCCACCCAAAAAGGATTGAAGTTAGAATGCCACATTAATAATAAATATAGAAATTTTAGCGTTTATTCCGATGATAGAAGATTGTTTCAGATTGTTGACAACCTTTTGAAAAATGCTATAAAATTCACTTTTTCAGGCACCGTTGAATATGGCTTTAGGATCGACGGAAATTTTGTAGAAATCTTTGTCGGTGATACAGGAATTGGCATTCCCAAAGACTTCCATAAAAAGATTTTCGACCGTTTTGTCCAGGTAGATAACTCAATTTCGAGAGGTTACGAAGGCGCCGGCCTGGGGCTGGCTATTTGCAAAGGCCTGGTGGAATTAATGGGTGGCACTATTAATTTAAGGTCACATATTGGCAAAGGAACAATTTTCTATGTAAGGCTGCCCTTAGTATCTCCGCCTGATACGGGCATTTCAGGCCAGCCTGCAAAAGATAATACTAATGAAGGTAAACATACGGTTCTGGTTGCCGAAGATGATATTGTGTCATTCGATTTTCTTAATATCTGCCTTCGAAGGCTGGGCTACTATGTATTACATGCTGCTAACGGCCTTGAAGCTGTCGAGATGAGTAAATCCAACCAAAATATTGATGTGATTTTAATGGATTTGAAAATGCCCCATTTAAACGGAATCGAAGCCTCTGAGATTATAAAAAGCGACTTTCCTGAAATAAAGATTATCGCACAAACTTCATATTCAGATGATAATAAAAATGGAATGAAAAGCAATAAATTCTTTGACGGTTATATAACCAAACCCATTAATATCAAAGAACTGTCGGAAAAATTGTCGTATATATTAGAACAAAAATAAC
>DAINRZ010000378.1:0-4328 GCA_036741575.1 Kapaibacterium sp. (SeqCode) | reverse complement strand
CGCAGTGGCAAAACTGTCAGGTTCACAGGTACTGATATGGTTTTCTCATTATCCAGCCCAAGTCTTTTTATCAAGTCCACACCGTTTATCATATTTTTCGTAGAATTTCTTTTCTTTTTCAATACTTTTACCTTTTATATTTGATATACTTATTCAATTATTTCGAATCGAGCACCGCCAAAGCTGCGGGGAATGGTGACAGCACCCGCTGCAGCACTCCCTGTACATAAGAAATCAGCAGCCCGTAATTTGTAATGGGTACCCCTGCTTTCTTAGCATTATCAATTCTATTCAGCTTTTCCCGCCTCGTCAGCATGCAGCCGCCACAATGGACAACAACCTTGTATTCTGAGAGGTTACCCGGGTAATCCCTGCCGGCAGAGTGCTCAATAATAATTTCTGAGCCGATATACTGCCTTAGCCATCGAGGAATTTTCACCCTGCCGATATCATCCTGCAAAGGATGATGGCTGCAGGCCTCGGCAATCAGCACTTTATCGCCGGGCATCAGGTTTTCGATAGCGGCTACTCCGCGCACTTCCTCAACCAGGTCGCCCTTGAAACGCGAGAATAAAATGGAAAAAGTGGTGCACTTAATATCCTCAGGCGTATCTGCAACCATTTTATTGACGACCTGCGAATCGCAAATTACAATGTCGGGTTTGCGGCTTAGCATTCCCAAAGCATGTGCGTATTCCCTTTCTTTTACGACAACTGATACAGCGTCATTATCGAGCATATCCCTTATTACCTGCACCTGAGGCAAAATCAGCCTGCCTTTTGGCGCCTGCAGGTCTATCGGCGTTATTAGTACAGCCAGGCCTCCCGGTGGCACAAGGTCGCCGGCCAGCGGAAGGTCGTTTATCAGGTGGTCGGGTGTAATTTCTTTAATCAGGGATTTAAACTCATTTTTATATTTTTCTGTTGATATGGTATCATTCTTTTCGATGCACGATGCAAACATGAATCTGCAGTCTAGTGCTTTTCCTGCTGGAATTGCTCTGTCACTTCCAACTAAGTCGATCTTATTGAATACAATAAAAAATGGGATACTTTTTTCTTTCAGAATTTCAATCAGCTTTTCTTCGTATTCCGTCCATAGCCCTGCTTCGGCAATAACTGAGGCAATATCGGCTCTCTCTAAAATATTCATCGTCCTTTGGATTCGTTTTTCGGCAAGTTCCGATTTATCGTCTATTCCTGCAGTATCAAGGAAAACCACAGGCCCTACGGGCAGCAGTTCTGCCGATTTTTCCACCACATCGGTGGTTGTACCCGGGACAGGCGAGACCACAGCCACATCCTGGCCCGCAATCATATTCAGGAAGCTGGATTTTCCTACGTTAGTCCTTCCTAATATCGCTATTTGCAGCCTCATCGATTTTGGCGCTTTTTCCATCATTTTCCATTTCAGCAGTACAACATAGTTTCAAAGTTAACAATAATGATTAATAGTTGGAAACGGCTATTTGCCGCAAAACAACTGTGGTCAATAAATCATATTTCCCTGATTACTTCCATTACTAATTTAGTCAGGTAAGGCTCAGCCAAAGCAGCATTGTCCAATATGTCGCTTATTTTAACAGGTTTCAGGGATTCCGGGTAACATTCATCGGTAATAACAGAGAGGCCAAGCACTTCTATTCCCATTTGGCGGGCTACTATCGTTTCGGGTACGGTACTCATGCCGATTGTATCTGCGCCGATAATTTGCAGCATTCTGTATTCGGCACGGGTTTCCAGCGAAGGGCCGGCCATTGCGGCATAAATGCCTTTATATATGGAAATGCCGAGCTTTTCGGCGGCCCTGCCGCATATATCCATAAGCCTTTGTGAATAGGGCTCGCTCATATCCGTGAACCTGGGTCCGAGCGTATCATCATTTACACCGATTAGCGGATTGCCGCCCAGCAGGTTGATATGATCTTCAATCATCATCAGGCTACGAGCCCTGATGTTTTTATTTACACTTCCACAAGCGTTCGAGATTATCAGGTTTTCTATCCCTAAAAATTTCATCACCCTGACGGGGAAAGTAATTTCATGCATGGAATAACCTTCGTAGAAATGGAAACGACCCTGCATTGCCACAATATCCCTGCCCGATAGCTGCCCAATTATCATCTTACCTTTGTGGAATTCTACAGTGGACAAGGGAAAATTCGGTATAATTTCGTAGGGTATCTCAACCGGATTTTCAATTTTACCGGCCAGCTCGCCCAGCCCAGTGCCGAGTATTATCCCTGTCTCAGGTTTGATTTTTATATGTTTCTTTATAGCCTCTATCGATTGTTCGATCTGCTTTTGTAATCTCAATGATTGATTTTCCATTATTACTAACTCATTCTATTTCTTGTAAATCCTGGGCCCGAAAATCGACGTGCCAACCCTTACCATTGTTGCACCTTCGCTGATCGCCAGCTCATAATCGCCCGACATACCCATAGAAAGATGCTTCAAATCCAGTCCGAGCTTACTGTTGACATCGCCAAGCAGGTTGCGAAGCATTATGAACTCACTTCTTACTATTTCTTCATCGCCGGAAAAGCTGCCTATAGTCATCAGGCCCTTTACCCTTGCATATTCCAGCAGCATTACTTCTTTGGCAAGGGCTGTTAATTCCTCGGGTTCACAGCCGAATTTACTTTCTTCGCCGGATGTATTTACCTGTAACAGGATATCGATAATCCTGCCGTGTTTTGCCGCCTGCCCGGATATTACAGCAGCAAGTTTAACAGAATCTACAGAATGGATCATATCGATGAACCCGGCTATATATTTTACCTTATTGGTCTGTAAATGGCCGATAAAATGCCATTCGGGCATAGTGATGCCCTTGCTTTCCAGGTAATCGTATTTATCACATAGTTCCTGCACGTAATTTTCCCCAAAAACGCCGATTCCCGCTTCGATTGCCTTTTCAATTACTTCGCCGGGCTGGGTCTTTGAAACTGCTATCACTTTGATTTCACCTGGATCCCTTCCGCAGGCATTGGCGGCAGAACGAGCGTTCCCGCAGATAATACTGTGATTATTTCTTAAGTCATCCTTATCAAACATAGCCTAAAGTCACTTAATAACCAAAAATTTATGAGTCTTAATAATACCATTCGAATTGATTGTAATACAATAAATACCTGATCCCATCCCGAGCCCGGATGTTCCCAGATCGAAAGTATTCAGGCCCGGCTCCAGGTTTCCGGTGGACAGTGTGTTTCCAACTAAATCAATAATTGTATATTGCCCGGGATTATTCCCAGCCTGAATTTTAAGAAAACCATCTGCCGGATTGGGGAATACATCTACATTTTCATCCGAAAGATAATCATCCACTCCGGTAATCTTTAAATTTGAATTAACCACCTGTACCAATGGCCTGACACTTGGGCCGGCATTAATCGTAAATCCATTTGAAATATCAGGAATATTATTAATCGTAAAAGACTGTTTCAAGCTATCAACAATAACAGTATGGTAATAACTATTGCCGTCTTTCTGCTTAAAGCCAAATTCAACAGGGAAATCGTAATATATTCCGTAATCCTCTTGCTGGGCCTGTTCGATATCAATTGTTATATCGGCAAGGTTTCCGGGTTTCAGGTTTTGGGTAAGGCTTACTTTTATCATCGGCCATCCTTTGCGGAAAACCCACTGATGAAAAAATGTATCGAGTACGATACCTGATACTAGCTCCAATTCTGCTTTTAACAACTCGGTTGTGGCATTGCCGTATCCGTATTTATTCACATAGGATTTAATCCCCTCAAAGAACTTTTCCTCACCCAGCTTGTACCTGAGCATTCCAATAACTGCTGCCCCTTTGTAATAAATAGTGATAGGGTAATTTGATGAGTTATTAATCCGTGGGTAATCGTATAAGCTGAATACGCCTTCTTGCATGGTATAATAAAAATATCCGTTGATTTTACTTGTGAGCACATCCAAATAATCGGCAAAGCCATACAGTTCCTCTTCCCAGATTGCTTCGCAATATGTTGCAAATCCTTCGCTTAGCCATGCATCACGGAAATCGTAGCAGGACACATGGTCTCCGAACCATTGATGCGCCAGTTCATGGGCTGCAACGCTATTCAGGGTATCGGGTACATTCAAGAGGGATACATCGTAACTGACCAGGGTTTGGTGCTCCATCGAACCCGTTGGTGTATTGGCATATCCGACTTTTTCGAAGGGGTATTTGCCGAACCGTTTTTCGAATGCTTTAACCATCTGCGGCAATAGCTTGAAATTACGGGCAGTATTGGCAGAATCTTTTGCAAGGGTATATAAATAGTAAGGCAAGCCCTCCGCTTCGTATTTTATAAGCT
>DAINRZ010000377.1:0-4332 GCA_036741575.1 Kapaibacterium sp. (SeqCode) | reverse complement strand
CATGGCCTTCTGCTGATATAATCTTAGGGCTTAATAGTAACTCGGAAAGTTGAGTTTATAACATTATTAAACCATGAAATTCTCCAGGGTTTATTAATTTCAATTGTGCCATTTGTCAAAACAAAAAATAACGATTCAAGACTTTGCCTACTGAACTTTTTAAGTGCATAATCAGATCTGCACCAATAGAATAATGACCATGAAATATAAATTTGTTCTGTCCCATTAATTAATATCTCTGAGTAGTCATTAGCAATCGATTCTATCCAAGGTTCAAATCCTTTTACATCAAACCACTCGACTGCCCTAAAAAAGGTTGCATCAATAAAATCTGTCTCAGAATCATAATAAGAGAAAAAGCGACGTAGTCTACCATTAAATTTTAATATTTCAGATGCTTCATTCAAAGAAATAGATATTGATTTTGCTCGCTCTTGTTCTTCAAAAGAAGGAATACATTCACAATTACCTATTTCAATATTTTTGCAAATACCTCTATGCCAGATATTTTTTATATCAAGTGGATCCAGCAGAATTTCACCTTGTCCGGCAAAATATAATGCCGCTTCCATATTAGCATCAGCGCCGGCATTAATTGCGAAAGGATATAGCCTTAACTCAGCTTTCTTTATTCCACTATCTAATTTATTAATAAAATCATCAAATCTACCAAATACAATTTCTAATTCTGGCAGAACCTCAGCTATATGTGTGCTATTCTGAGATTTATTTTTATTATGTAAATTTTTAATTTTATTAAAGCGATTTATTATTATTTTAAAATCTATAAAATGATTTAAATAAGGAAATGCATTCTGAAGGTCTTTTATTCTTTCTAATGTAGGTTCGCCTAACCATTCAATCAGAAATCTCTCTAAATCATAACTTATTGTAGAAATTTGTCTTTCTGAAGAACTATTAATAAATTCTTCTAACTTATCATAAATAATTGCATCTTTGTATTTCATTTGTAATTGGTAAATGTTTTATTTTCAATAAATTAATAATATATTTTAAAACATTATCAGTAAAAAAAATATTTTCAAATATCTTGAGTATTTTAATTTTAAAATACAATAAAAAATAAAAAAAGTAAAGCAATATTATTCCAGCCTATTAACTGCGAACTTAACGGCGCCGGGCAGGGCAGGCATTATTTCGCCGGGCGGTAGGGATATTCATCCGATGACTCCAAGTCACCTTATAATTGCTATGATAGGATGGATTCCGCCTCTCACGGAGGATCAAGTTCATCTTTAAGTCATGCTGTTCCGTACACCGAATTACTGGGATGCAAATTTCTGAATCTATCTCTGTTATAAATCTCCCTTTATCTTTTTCAAATTATATTTCATCCCCCCTCTGTAAAATGAATCTAACCTTTCAACGTCAAAACCCGATTGAAATTAAAAAAGTATGTTAAACATTTTGGAATGGTGATTATGAGTTTAGAAGCAGCACCCAATAAACAGGAATATGAATACAGGGCAGAAATGAAACAGCTTCTCAGCCTTATTATCCACTCCCTGTACACAAATCCCGAAATATTTCTCAGGGAACTTGTTTCCAATGCCTCGGACGCACTCAACAAAATCAGGTTCAGGCGACTGACCGACAGCAACGTGCTGTCGCCCGAAGCGGAACTTACAATTAAAATCAGCGCCAACAAAGACGAAAATACATTCTCTATCGAGGATACAGGTATCGGCATGACATTGGAAGACCTGACAGACAGGCTGGGCACCATCGCCAGCTCGGGCACCCTCGAGTTCCTGACTAACCTGAAAAACGAAGGCAAAGCCTTCGACGCCAATATGATAGGCAGGTTCGGCGTCGGATTTTATTCCGTATTTATGGTTACAGACGAAATTACAGTCGAAACCCGTCATGCAAATCCCGACTCTAAAGCATACAGGTGGACTTCGTCGGGAGAAGATAAGTTTAGTATCGAAGAAATTGAAAAGGATGGGCGCGGCACCAAAATTACTTTTAAACTAAAGGACGATTACAAAGATTTCTACGAACCATACAGGATTAATAATGTCCTGAAAAAATACTCCAATTTCGTCGATTTCCCCATATATGTCAACGACGAGAAAGTCAATACCGTTACAGCCCTTTGGCACATGAAAAAGGACGATATAGCCGAAGAAGAACTGAAAGACTTCTACAAATTTATCTCGAACGATTACCAGGACCCGCTGGGCCACCTGCATTTCAGTATCGAGGGCAATGTAAACTTCAAGGCTTTGCTGTACATTCCCCAAACAGCACCGCAGTTCCTGTTCAGGGATACATTAGATAAAAACATACAACTGTATTCCAGCAGGATATTCATCCAGGACGACTGCAAAGAACTGTTGCCCGATTACCTTGCATTTGTAAAGGGCGTAGTCGATACCGAAGACCTGCCGCTCAACGTATCGAGGGAGGTCACACAAAACAGCCCGCTCATGGCTAAGATGAAAAGTATTATCGTAGGCAGGATACTCGGGCAGCTCGAGGACTGGGCAGAAAACGACAAAGAAAAATACGAAAAATTCTATAAATCATTCGGCTCGCTTTTCAAGACAGGATACAATGCAGATTTTGCAAACAAAGACAAAATCCTCAACCTGCTGAGGTTCGAATCGAGCAAAACCCAAAAAGGTGAACTGACTTCCTTTAATGATTATTCTACAAGGATGAAGGACGGGCAGGAGGAAATCTACTATATATCCGGCGAACACAGAGACTTAATCGAAAAAAGGCCCAACCTGGAATATTTCCTTAAAAATGACATCGAAGTGATTTATTTGTCCGACCCGACTGATATTTTTATATTCCCCTATATTTTTGAATATGATAAAAAGCCACTTAAATCCATAGATAAAGACGACATCGACCTGAAAGCAGCCGAAGATAAACCCGCAGAAGGACTCGACGAAAACTCGGCACAAAAGCTGCTGCTTACATTCAAAGACGAACTGGGTGATAAAGTTGAAGACGTAGTAATCTCGAAAAGACTGGTCGAGTCTCCGGCTACGTTGGTCGTCGGCAAATCCGGGATGGACCCACACATGGAGAAATATATGTCAATACTTGATAAAAATTACACTTATTCAAAAAAAATTCTGGAAATAAATATTTCGCACCCGCTAATAGTCAATCTTGCCAAACTAAACTCGAAGGATAGTTTCGACGAAATACTCAGGAAATCGATTAACCAGGTTTTCGAAGGAACCTTGCTTCAGGAAGGGCAGTTAAATTCCTTTGCTGATTTCGTGAAACGTATGAATGAACTGTTAGTTAAAGCAACCGATAATTAGTTAAACATAACATTTTTTAAAATTAAGTGTTTACATTCCTTTATAAATGTTGTATTTTTGTATTTTTTATAATTTGTTAATGAAAAAGAAATATAGGTAATTAATGAAGCTTTCGGAATTTAAATACGCTCTTCCTAAGAATAATATTGCAAAGTTCCCGGCAGAACCCCGCGACTCATCAAGGATGATGGTACTCCACAGGGACAGCGGCAAGATTGAAGATAAAAATTTTACCGACATTGCCAGCTACCTGAATAAAGGAGACTGCTTAGTTATTAACGAGACTAAGGTGTTCCCTGCCAGGGTTTACGGCAAGAAAGAAAAGACAAATGCCAGAATTGAAGTATTGCTGCTGCGCGAACTGAAAGCCGAGGACCGGATATGGGACGTGCTCGTCGAGCCGGCCAGGAAAGTCCGCATAGGTAATAAGATTTATTTCGATAACAATAAGTTTTATTGCGAAGTAATAGATAATACTACTTCCCGCGGCAGGACTGTCAGGTTCAGCTACGACGGCAATCTTTTCGAAATAATAGAGCGTATTGGCGAGATGCCGTTGCCCGAATACATAAAGAGGGAGCCAGCCGAGCAGGACAAAGCCAGCTTCCAGTGCATATTCGCCAATCCCGATAACCTTAGCTCAATTTCGCCGCCTACGGCAGGGTTGCATTTTTCGGAAGCAGTTATTAAGAAACTCGAAAACAAAGGCGTAAAGATAGCTAAAATAGTTCTCAATATCGGCCAGGGTATATTTGAAAAAATCGAAGTGGAAGACCTGACAAAACATCGCATGTATTCGGAATATTTCCATATTTCACGCGAAGCAGCCGAAACGATAAACAAATCTTTGAAGAATAAAAAACAGGTCGTTGCCGTCGGCTCCAGTGTAGTCAGGGCTATCGAGGCTTCGGTGCTTACCAGCGGCACTGTAAAGCCCAACAAGGGATGGACGGACAAATTCATTTACCCGCCTTACGACTTTAAAATCGTAACAGCTTTCCTGACGCATTTTCATCCGCCGGCA
>DAINRZ010000376.1:0-4333 GCA_036741575.1 Kapaibacterium sp. (SeqCode) | reverse complement strand
TATAATATCCTTCAATCGTGCGAGCAGGATGCAATACTGTTTACAGCAGGCGATAACGATACATTCCCTGTGTGGTTCCTCCAGGATGTTATGGGTGTGCGCCGCGATGTAAGAGTTGTCAACCTTAGCCTCGGCAATACACAATGGTATATAGACCAGTTGAAAAACAGGTCACCGTGGGGTGCAAAGAAAATTCCCCTGAGTTTCCCCGACGAAGCTATTCAGGTACACGAATCTGATCCCGGGGCAATCACCTCTTATGCCGCCCCTGTGCAAAACGTGGAAATTAAGGTGAATCCCGAGATTATGAGGAAATATACATCCGATCCTGAAATACTAAGAAATAGCACATTTTCTTTTACTTTCAGAGGTACCAATATACAGGGAAGCAATATTTTCCGTGTGCAGGACCAGCTAATTAAAGATATTGTCCAGCAATGCAAGTTCGAGCGCCCGGTTTATTTCTCTTCGACTGCAATGAACAGCGACAACCTGATTGGACTGGACGATTACCTTAGGCTCGAAGGCATGGTTTACAGAATATGCCCTGTCAAGCAATCTCTCAGTGATGATTATACAGCTTGCGACCCTAAAGTAATGGATGCAACGCTCCTCAACGTCGATAATGGCGATAATTATTCAAAAGATTTTCAATACGGTTTTAAATTTAGGAACCTGAACAATCCGGATATATATTACGACAGGATTCAGAGCAGGTATATGACTAACTTCCGCAGGCTGTATATGATTTACGTGCAATATGCTATGTATGCCCAAAAGGATAATGCAAAAGTCATTAAAATACTGGATACAATGAATGAGAATATCGGAATTGAAAACTTCCCGATGGAATATACCGAGGAATACATGGTTTATTCATATTATCTGAAAGCCGGGGCAAAAGATAAAGCCGAGAAATTTATGAAAATGTGCGAGAACAGTTGTATGTATGTTATTAATAATCCCGACAAGCTAAATTACAGGTCTTCGAGGCTTAGGGAATATGACTTCCTGCAATTCGATTATAAATACCCTGATAATTTAACAAACCGGATCATTACACCTTATGGAGCTCTTGTGAATATTTACAAGAATTCCGGTAGGATTGCAGATGCAGAAAGGATTATGGACAAGCTCTATAGTGATTGGTTCCTTGAATGGAATAATAATCCATCCAGAAAACAAAAAATTGCTGCTATGAGCGAAGGCAAAGTTGAATTCAATCGCCAGGACGAAGATGTAGTTTTCTTAAATAATTTATCATTCATTCAAATGGCTATTGTTAACTTCAAACTTGAAACCCTGAAACCTTCTGCTTCTATACAGGAAAAAACGAAGATACTCGAAGATTTTGCAGCCAGGTTTAAAAAGGATATTCAGCGGGATCAGTTTTTAAGCCAGATATTTGGCGCTGAACCACAGATTCAGAGTTATATCAAGAGTAAAATTGATGAATTGAAACCCAAAGCCGAAACCGATTCACTAGTTACTATGACGGATTCGGCTGCTGTTACCACTCCGGCACAGCAGCTCAACGACACTGCTAAAGCGAAATAGAAATCACTTAAATATGAGTGAGGTAGATATATCGATAATAATTCCGGCATACAACGAGGAATCCCGAATAGGGAAATCCTTGTTGTCTGCATTGGAATACCTTCAGAAATTCGGATTAACGTTCGAGATTATTGTTGTCGATGACGGATCAACAGATAATACAGCCCAAGTCTCAGGCAGCATTGATAAATGCGTGCGTGTACTGGTACAGCCGGCTAATACTGGCAAGGGTGCGGCTGTACGCAGGGGCATGCTGGAAGCCTGCGGAAAAATCAGGTTGTTTTCCGACGCTGATTTTTCAACTCCTGTGTACGAATTGCCTAAAATAGTAGGCGCCCTTAACGATGGGTACGACATTTGTATCGGCAGCAGGGCGCTTCGGCCGGAGCTCATTAAAAAACACCAGCCCTTTTACAGAGAATTTATGGGCAAAACTTTCAATAAAATAATCCAGATTGTTTTGTTTAAGGGTATTAAAGATACTCAGTGTGGTTTCAAGGGATTTACTGATAGTGCTGCGATGAAATTGTTTTCGGACGCTAAAATAGACGGATTTGGATTCGACGTGGAGATATTGTTCCTGGCGCGCAAGAATGGCCTTAGAATCAAAGAAGAGCCTGTTGAATGGTATAATGATAAACGAAGTACGGTTAGTCCGATAGCCGATTCTCTCAAGATGATTGGTGAGATATTCAGGATAAAAAGGTTACACAAAAGAAATACAAAAACTAAATCATGACTGTAGTTTGCTGATAATTTACCGATAATTAAAACATTATCTTTTTTTATTGAGAGCAGATTGATATGAGAGTGTTGATTGTAGATGATTCCTTTGTTATGAGGCGTTTTATTAAGGATTGCCTTTTTAAAATCGGTTATCAGGATATTGAAGAAGCCCAGGACGGAGAAGAAGGCCTTACGAAAGCCAGAACTCAGCATTTTGGATTGATTATCACCGACTGGAATATGCCTAAATGCAACGGGCTTGAATTTCTCAGGAGAATAAGGACGAATCCGGATACTGCAAATATACCAGTTATTATGGTGACCACTCGCGGTAACAAAGAAGACGTCATAGAAGCGATGAAAGCCAAAGCAAACAATTATGTTGTCAAGCCATTTACTCCCGAAGTACTAAAGACTAAAATTGATATTGTGTTAGGCCTCAAAAAGAATTAAATGTTATTTAAGCTTTATTCAGTGGAACGCTGAATACTACTGATGTTCCTTTTCCTTCTTCGCTGTCCACGCTGAACTTGCCGTCGTGCAGTTCGGTCAGCCTTTTAGCTATTACAAGCCCAAGCCCTACACCCTGTTGCTCGTATATCGATCTCTCGAATTGGGCTAGTGCGGCAATACCCTGTATCTGGGCCCGGTTCATCCCCCTGCCGCTGTCGTTAATCGATATAAACAGGAAGCTGCCTTCAATGTATGACTTTACTTTTACTTCTGACCCTTTCTCAGAAAACCTGAAGGCATTGTCTAGCAACTCATCGATTATTTTATGGAAACTTTCGGTGGATATCTCAATAGAGATATTCTCGGGATAACCATCGATCTGAACATCTTCGAACCTGCCGTATTTTTCTGCTTTAATCGAAGCTATATCGTGGACGATAGCCGCAGGCTCTTCTGTCCTGTAGCTTCGCAGCATTTTACGCTTCTCTGGATTTGCCACAAAGGATTCGATTCTTACATAAGTCAGAAAGTTTTCCGTTATCTTCATCAGCCTGTTAGCCGAAGCTATTATATCGCTTGAGATTTCGGAGATTTCTTCAGGGGTGACAACAGCGTTTGAATTGTTAAGGTATTTGGCGGAGCCTATTACTTCATTTAATACAGTCCTGAACTCGTGGGGCAGGGCATATGTCACATTGCGTCCCACTTCTTCTACCTTTTCCTGCACCTGCCTTTCGTATAGATTGTGTTTGTTCCACTGGGCATCTATTGCTGCGATTAATTCGTCGCGGGTGTATGGCTTGACAAGGAAGTCGTCGGCGCCTTTCTCCATGCCGGTACGCATATTGGATTTTTCGGTGAATGCTGTAAGGAAAATGAATGGTGTTACATTTGTTTCCGGCAAAGACCTCAGCGTGTCAAGAACTCCGTAACCGTCCAGCTTGGGCATGGAAATATCGCAAAGTATCAGGTCGGGCTTTATTTCAATTGCCGATTTCACGCCTTCTTCGCCGTCTGCAGCCGTATATACTTCATAACCTTCGAATCGAAGAAGTGTTGACGTACTCTCGAGAATAAATTCGGCATCGTCTATAACTAATATTTTTTTCATTTTCTTATTATATTTACCCTAAAACAATCATCTACCCTTTTTTCATCTTTAATAATCGACACTTTTAAATAATAATTGATATATATAGCAAAATACAAGCCAAACATAATACTATCTGATATACACCAAATAATTGATAATTACCTCTAATATATAGTGTATCTAAGAATCTGTAAAGCGATATATTAATTGATTTAGCAAATTTATTATTTCGGAATAACTTATGAGTTTTCAAAAACCGCAGATTGTTATTGCCTGCGGAAGCTTTAGCGGCCAGACGGAAGCAAAAAAGCTGAAGAATGCAAATGCTGTCGTAGTCACACTTGGAAGGGAGCAGGGGGATGGCACTCCGCTCCTGCTGCGTTATCCCAACATACAATTCATTCATTCCCAATTTAGCCCCGCCTAACATATTATTTAGCCATTTTCGTCCGAAAAAACGCGATTTCGGTAAAATTCCGGTAAAGTTTTTCCCGGGGTGGTTTC
>DAINRZ010000375.1:0-4339 GCA_036741575.1 Kapaibacterium sp. (SeqCode) | reverse complement strand
ATATTCATCTTTATTTTATGTTGGATTATTTAATAATATGGATAACAGAAAAGTCATTTTAATATGCTCTATTGCCGGAATTATCTGCTTTTTCTTACCATTCTTTTCTATTGGCGAAAGTTTTATTCAATTCGGTATAAGCGGTTGGGATATTATTAAAGGCCTTATAGATTTGCTATTTGGCAGCTCCAATGGAACAGGCCGTTTGGGAAGTTTGTTAATTGGAAAAACGGGCGGAAAATTTGGTTTTTATGCAATACTTTTAATTTTTGTTTTATCAGGCCCAATCGTTTTCACTGTGCTTTTTTCCAGGATAATTTATAAACTGCAAACAGGCAGAATATTGTCTTTATCATATGTTTACCCTGTTGTTTATACAGCGGTTGCATTCGTTACATTTGTTATTATCGGCGTTGAGTTCAGGCAAGGGCTGCTGTTTTTCAAAGTAATGGGTTACGGCTATTGGATAACTATGGCATTATATATAATAGCAGTTAAGTATTCCGGCAACATTAATAGCGAAGCCGGCAGCAGCTCTGATACAGTAACAAATTCCAAGGTTTTTAATTCCCTGAGGAACTTTTTTGATGTTAATAATACAGATTCACACGTGCCAAAGCAAGACTCGGCAGCGACGACTTCCGATTATCCCGATAAAATAGCGAATAAGCTTATTCATCATATAAAGAACACAAACATTGTTCACCGGGATTCCAAAACTACTGCCACGGCATTCTTAGATACTTTGTTCAAAGTAGTAACAACAGATACTGAATTGGCAACGTTTACGAAAAACTATACCAATGCAGAAATAAAGTCGAATCTCAGTAATATCTTACTCCTGTGCAATAAAAGAAAATACAGCGAAGCCCTGGCCGAGGTGACAAAGTATATAAAGCCCTTATTGAACCGTAAAGCTGCAGAAATTGAGCCAAAAGCCAAAGCAGATATTACTGAAGGGCCTGTTAATGAATTCAAGTTCTCTTTTTCAGATGATATCAGTAAGAAGGAAATAAAACCGCAGAAATATTCCTCTTATTGCCCCGAATGCGGTACAGGACTTGAAAGCAGCGATAAATTCTGCCCGGAATGCGGACGCAAAAAAGTTAAATAAATCAGGATTGTATTATGAAGTTTTGTACAAGCTGCGGTTCGCCGATAAAAGAAAGCCAGAAATTCTGCACCAATTGCGGCAGCAAGCTAAACCGCTCTGCCAACGAAATAACCGATGAAAAAGAAAAAGCAGCTGATAATGAAAATACATCGGGTAGAACAAATATTTGGGCTGTAGTATCGATGTTAATTGCTTTGGGTGTTGCAATATTTGCCGTCATTTTTTTTACATCCCGCGGCAAGAACGAAAACTCAAATATTATCGAAAGTGTGCCGGGCGATTCGGCAGGCAGTATCTTTCCGGGCAAATACCCTCAGGCATCGGCCAGGTTATTGAATGATAATGATATGGCAGGTATGTCCGTAAGCGAACTCAGGATAATGAGAAACGAAATTTTTGCACGCCACGGCAGGATTTTCGGCGGAGGCGGCGAGATGGAGTCATATTTCAGCGGCCAAAGCTGGTATTCGCCAAAGTTTAGGGATGTCAGCCCATTGCTCACGGATATCGAAGTTCAGAATATTTCAAATATTCGACATTACGAGAATCGTTTAAAAAGCATTTCGCCAGACCATGATTTTGAGGAATTCAGGATTAACCTCAAAGCAAGGCGGCAAGCAATTGACAGTATCAGCAACTTTTCGCCAATATTTAATTTTACTTATAATGACCCGAATTATGGAAAATCGACTGCAAATGCCTTCTTTGACGGGAATAACCTCATTAAAATCATTACTAATTCCAATATGGGTGAAGCTATCATAAGGAAATACTACTATTTCGAAAACGGGGAAATAATTTTTAGCTACGAGCAATACAAATCCAGCGGCCACACATCGACTTACAGATGCTATTACCAAAACGGCGTATTAAATAATTATATGATCCCCGATCGTATCATCGTTGAGAATAACGACTTTGAGTTTATAAATAAAAAGAAAGAACTATCTGAGCAGGTTCCAATCCTGAAATCGCTTGCTCTGAGAAACGGCAGATAATCATTAGTAATTGTGAAAGCACGGCGATTAAAAAGACACTTCGGAACTTGCAAATGTAACTTTTACTCTGTTCACAACGTATAAGCACGGATTATTAAGTACGAATTATTGAAGGTTAAACTATGTCCGATGTTCATGTGTGCCCCTGGTGGGCTGGATACCTGCTTGCAAATCCGCTTAGGAAAATTTTCCAGAATCCGGACAAGATGTTAAAACAATATATCAGGCCAGGCGATTGTGTTCTGGAAATCGGGCCAGGCATGGGATTTTTTACTCTGCCTGCTGCCAAAATAGCCGGAGAATCGGGTAAAATAATAACCGTCGATATTCAGGAGAAAATGCTGGAAAACCTGATGAATAGAGCGCAAAGAAAAAAACTTGACGGCAGGATTGTTGCCAGGCTATGCAACAACGACTCTTTTTGCATTGATGATTTAACCAGTTCGATAGATTTCTGCATGTTATTGTATGTTGTTCACGAAATCCCGGATAAACAAAGGCTTTTCAGGGATGCATCAAATGCAATGAAACCAGGAGCAAAAGTTCTATTTTCGGAGCCGCCGGGACATGTAACTAAATCAGAGTTTGAACAATCGGTTTCAATGATGCGCGACTCAGGATTCAAGATAACAGGAAGGCCGCAGATTTGGCGTCTGCAAAGTGCAATTGCCGAAAAGATCTGATGCAGAAAAGAATATGACTTATATTAACTTCAAAAAAGATCAGGAAATGTAATTATTACCCTCATTGCTTAGCCATTTTGCTGCCGATTAAGCCCAGGATTGCCCAAGGTACTACAGCATCGAGCATGTATGCCCAAATATCCGGCTCCCGGTACCAAATATAACCGGTATATGGCACAAACAGGAAGCAAATAAAGCCAACTGCAATCGAAACGAATACCCTGTTCTTTAGCGATGGATCCTTTTGCTGTAAGAAAAGCCAAAACAGAATCATGGCAATAAAAAAATCTGTAATAAATCCTCGAATCATGCGAAATGTCATTTCCCAGGAATTACCTGCCTGGTAATTGAGCACAGCCCATGGTTTATTTTCACTTAATTTCATTTCGGCTTCCTGCTCGGCTTTGCTTTTTGATGGATCGGGCTGGCCGAGTAAATACATACCTTCTTCCAGGTTTAATTCCTGGAGCTTCTGGAGTATTTCGCCCTGGTGTGGCGTATATTTGCTTGCAGCGCTATGAAAATTGGGCATGGCATGCGAAAGGAACTGCCAGGCAAAGATTACGACAGCTCCTATAAGCGAAAATAGCAGCATTTTCTTCATATTAAATTCCTTAATAATATCTGAATACTATATTTGAATTATTGGTGGATGAATATCTGTCCGGCCTTTTTAACCAGCCGGACAAATACCCATGACCATTATACTTTAATGGCCTTTTACTTCGCAGCTGACCATCCAGTTTATACCGAACTTATCTGTCAGCATCCCAAAATAGGCATCCCAGAATTGCCTTGCCATTGGCATTGTAACTGATCCACCATTGGATAAGGCATGGAAAATCCTGTCTGCTTCGGCAGTAGTATCGGTATTCACCGATATAGAAAAATTATTGCCAACGGTTATTTTTGGACCCCACTCATCGCCGGCGTCGCTGCCCATCAGGATAGTTTCTTTGCTAATCGGCAGAGCAATATGCATTAACTGATTCTTCATTGATTCCGACATTGGAGGCATACCTTCTTGTGGCGGCATCTCACCAAATATGCCTGCATATGAAAATTCCCCGCCAAAAACCGACTTATAGAAATCGAAAGCCTCGCGGCAATTGCCGTTGAATGTAAGATAGACATTTATACTTGTCATATTCAATCCTTTGTTATAATTAAATTCTTTATTAATCTGTACATATTTTCTTTACCCAATCAAGCGCTTTCGGGAATGTTTCATCAAAAATTTTTTTAAATTCCTCGCTTGTGTCCAATTCCAATTCGAGTATAGTGTTTTCGTCTTCGCTGCTCAGCCTGTAAATTTCGCGGCCGCCGGCCCATTCCAATGTTTTCTCATTGGGTGGCAACTCTTTGAACTCTTTGATTTCGCCCAAATGCCTGAAAACCAGGAGTTCGTTTACAGCAAGTTTTTCGATTTCGCTGTACATTCCAGACCCATTTGGAGTTAGGAAATGAATTCTTGCCCCTTCTGATATTTCTCCTTCATAATAACTGCCTTCGGTAAAGACTTTTGTCCATTCCCTGTAAGATTC
>DAINRZ010000374.1:0-4352 GCA_036741575.1 Kapaibacterium sp. (SeqCode) | reverse complement strand
CTGATATCAAGAATTACATGATCGGTACGGACTATAAATACCATAAGCGCAGGCAGAAGGCCTTCGAGCTTGCTATTCTTAAAATCCGTCTTCATTTTTTTGGTAATAAAAAAGCTCAGGCTGAGTACATCCCGCAGAGACCTGTTGATAGTAGAAATATAGCCCATCATCAGAGAATCGTTGGTAATTGTAACTGTATTTGGCAGCCGGCCAGCCTTTTCGAGGCCAATCATAATGAACTCATCTGCATTTGGGAAGAACAGGCCTGCATGCAAAAAGTCAGGGCCGCTGAACGGATAAAAAACAGTCCGGGCTTTGGAATTAACGCCAACAAGTTCCGAATCCCTGAAGTTTATTATATTTCTGAATTTTCCTTTTTTCAATTCTTCCCATCTTCTTCCTGCCGAGGCAGAATACTTTATCCATGAAGGGTACCTTTCGAGTGCAGAGAACTCATTTTCGTACAATTGAGGCATTCCGGCGATAAATCGTGCTATGTTGTTATATGTAGTGCTGGTTACTTTAGCAAATGCATCAGCAGAATCAGCTGCCTCATCTGTTACGGACATCGAACTGGTTCTGTTTTCCTCTTCGGGATATTCCGAAGCTGAAATTTCATTTTGTATTGTTGTTTCATTTTTATTAGATAGAACGGTATTCTTTGTGGAGCCATCAATTTCGTCGAGCACGAAAATTACCGCAAACAGCGGGATTAACGACAATACGAGAGAACTCATTATTATCGACGGTATGTCCTTTATTGTTATGCTGGAATATCCCATTTAAATCAACTAATATTTAAAAATCAATTGTCATTATCAAATACCATGCAAAAATAATTGCATTACTTTCTTTTAGCTATCATCATATTCGATTTGCCTTTATGGTGGCGGTAACCAATTCCAAATCCAAGGCTTTGCACTTTAGTGCTGTCTTTGTAAGCTTCTGCAAGGTCCGGCTGCAATTTATTCGCGAAAAGGTTTATTGGCTTGTCATAGTAACCATATATGGATACTTCCCAGGTTTTTGGGCTAAAGAACCGAAACGGTATTCCCGAATCATCCTGTATTATATACCTGCTTTGCGTTAATACTGAATTCCTGATATTCGAAAATTCGGCATCATTGTGCATCAAATAAGAAGCTGCTTTCAGGTATGTTGTAAATGTCCCCAGCTTCTTTACAAAATTATGGAAACCTGAATTCGGTTTGTAGCTGCCGTCGGCAAGGTTTTTCGAGAAATAATACAGTTTTTTGAACCTGCCCGAATTGTCTTTTAATGTAATTTCTACTCCTGTAGTTTTATGGAATTGTTCGGTTGCATAAGTCACTATGTTTCCGGCTTCGTCAACCCTGGCGCCTTTTATATCGGCTACTTCGTGTCCGGTCCGGACTGAAAAAATAAGCAGTACGGGCAAAATTCCGTCGAGTTCCATCTCCCTGAAATCAATTTTCATGTCTTTAGTAATGAAAAAGCTTATCGAAAGAACAGTATTGATGGAGCCTTTCAGGTTATTAAAATACTTAATCATGGCCGAATCGCCTTCCATATTTTGTACTCCCGGCAGCGAACCGACTTTTTCGAGGCCTATAAGCACATAAATATCCGCATCGGGAAAGAATACCGCCGCATGAAAGAAATCGGGGCCGCCAAACGGATAGAATAGTGTCTTTGTCCTGCTGTTAATTTCCACCAGTTCTTTATCCCTGAAAGAATTATACGCCGAAATCCTTGATTTCTCAAGGCCGGACCATTTAGCGCCTAACTGCTTTGAATAACTGCGCCAAACACTGCTGTCCTGGTATTTGGTAATTTCATTCCTGACGGGCTGCTTTCTCCCTGCAAGGAACTGAGCAACCGAGTTCCTGCTGGTGTTAATAGGAATAATCTCGATATTATGATCGATTTCTCCGGGCAGGCTGTCGGGAGCTTCGGGATGATCGTCCTCGGTAAGGTCTTTGTTTTCAGCTTCTATTGTAACACCGGTATCCGGCAATGTGGATTCGGCAGCCGGCTGTGGTGCCGGATTTGTTTTCTCGTTGCTGCACGATATTAAAAATGCCGCGAAAACGAGAACAATTACTGGAGCAAATTCAAGGTAAATTCTATTCATAAGTTATTCAGTAAAATGATTATTTGTTTTTTTTGCCCATAAAAAATAAAATACCAGCCCCAATGCTACGGTTGCCAGGCCGGACAATGATTCGGCTGTTTTATTGATAATAAGGTACATTAAAATCCACAAATTCAGGAGGATAAACAATAAAGGCACAACCGGATAGCCCCAGGTTTTATATTCCGTAACAGTGCCCCTGTTTTTACGGCGGTAAACGAACAAACCGATTACAGTCAGCAGGGTAAACAGGTTGAGAGTGAATCCGGCATAATTCAAAACGACTTCGAAAGATGAAGAGTAAATAAATACGAGAGTTATAGCTGACTGAAACAATATACACCTGACAGGTATTCCGTTTTTGTTATTAACCGAAAAGAAAGAAAGCGCCCGGATATCCTTTGCCATAGACTGCACCACGCGGGGCCCTACAAAAATCATAGCACTGATAGTTGATATTAGTAGAGTTGCAATAATCAATCCCATAATATCGCCACCAGTGGAACCGAAAATATGCCTTGCGCTGATTAACCCTACTTCGACCTTTCCCGTATAACTACCGTCCGGCAGCTGCTCGACAAATTCTGTAATTGGGGTAGTGTATAAAAATATATAATTAATCAAAGCATACAATACCATTACTATAATGGTTCCGATAAACAGGGCACGAGGGACATTCTTAGCCGGCGATTCTATTTCCGATGCAATATATGTTGCTGCATTCCAACCCGAATAAGCGTAAGTAACAAATATTAAAGAAATAGCAAAGAAATTTCCTGTAATCAGGCCGAAATCACCTGCTTTTGGCACTAATGATATTTCCTGTGGATTAGATATTAAGAACCCGGCACCAATAAACACAAGAATTAAAACTACTTTAATACTTGTAAAGATAACCTGGAAAACACTTCCTGTTTGAATATTGAAAGAATGGACGGCTGTTATAATTATTACGATTACAGCTGCAGCATGCGCAGGGGGTACAGACGGGAAAACTCCGCTCACATAGCTGCCGAATGCAATGGCAGCTAATGCTATTGGCGCCGAAAAGCCAACGACAAGAGAAACCCAGCCGGCCAGGAATCCCATCGCAGGATGGTAAATCCTTGATAAATAATAATACTCTCCCCCTGAATGCGGCATTGCAGAAGCCAGCTCGCCATAGGACAAAGCGCCGAATAGAGCCAGCGCTCCGCCAACTACCCAAAGCATTATCAGCGGAAATTCCGAAGGTATATTTGCAGCCTGGAAGCCAATACTTGTAAAAACACCTGTGCCAATTATATTGGCAACAACGATAGATACTGCTGTAATCAGCCCGACTTTACTTTTCGCCAAACTCGCCGAATCCCCATAAAACAGTTAATAATCATATGCAAATTACCTTATTTTCAGCATATTCAAAAACAAATCGTTTGCATATGGTATTTACGAAGTTATTAATCAGGAAAACAAAAAAAAAACTCTCTTCAGAACTTTTGTGATCAAGTTGAAGAAGAGAGCGGGAGTGGGAATTTTATTCCCTTTTTGGGTCCCTCTTTCTCTTAAGAAAGAGGGGGCTCAAAAGGGCGGGTTCTATGCGTAAAGTCCCGTTATCTTTATTTTACTACAGTTAGATGCTTAGTTGCAATACCTTTCGAAGATATTACCTGTATATAGTAAACACCCGAATTTAGGTTCTCCGGATTAATAGCCAGTTTATGCGAACCAGATTCTTGGAAAGCATCCCTGACAATGTAATCGACTACACTGCCGTTAGCGTTCACGATTCTGATTGTAACACTCTCATTATTGGTGAGTGTATATTCCAATGCAGCAAAGTCGGCTGCAGGATTTGGGCTGATTGCAATGTCGAGGTCCCAATAATCAGTAATATCTTCGATGCCTAAAGTATAGTCTTTGTTTACCGGGTCGTACTCAGCCCAGCCGGCATCCCACCTTGTTGCGCCGATAGCGCCGCGGTATGCTACCTTTTCTACGAGTGCATCGGTGAGCCTTCCATGGTCATATTTGGCAGTTGTAAGGTAAGGCGCACCCGAAGCAGGTGTCGGATCGAATGTATTGCCGCTGCCGTATGCATTTGTTATCCTGGCAAGTGTGCCCGTATTGCCGCTGCCGTTGGCAAATACGTTCCCGAAAGTTGCTGTTTTCAGCCAATCGGCCGTTACTGTTGCTGTAGGATTGGTGCTGCTGCCAAAATAGAAGAATTTATTATCTTTTATCCCATAAAAGTCATTGT
>DAINRZ010000373.1:0-4356 GCA_036741575.1 Kapaibacterium sp. (SeqCode) | reverse complement strand
AATCATCTGTATAAAGAAGGCTTCCATTATTTAGAAGGGGCCAAATATACAAAATACAATCCTTAATGGATGAAAGAAGGTCAACATCGAGAAAAGCAAATGCAATTGGTCCATCGAGCTGTTTCAGAGACTCATTGAAAAAACCTCTGATAAAGGAACATGATTCAATGCTGCCGTATCTTATTATGTTCAACTGCACTTCATCGAACCTGCCGGCATACATGCCTTTATCTGTATAACCGAATACACGAAGGTGAGGGTAATTGCGCACTACATCAGTTTCGTCGTCGGGCAGGCCTTCGAATGAATCGCAAACGATCAGCTTTCTTCCGGTAAGCCTGCACACTAACGAAAGCGCAGCGCTCGATCCTCCTTTGAAGCATCCGCATTCAACTACTGTACCATTTACATCGGGGGGGATATTCATTATTTCTTTGGCCATGTGCACATGGTATATCGGCGCCGTTGCTGTTTCAATAAATTTTACATTGTTGTAAAACCTTTGTACTAAGCCGGCTTTTATCGTTCTGTCGATTCCATACAAAGAACCATAATCTCCTTCCACGAAATCTTTGACTATAGCTTCTTCCAGCCTCTGCTGTATTTGTATCTCTATTTCAGAGTCATTTATCATAAATTAAAGTAACCGATAAAACATTGATATATTGTAAAATTAAGGTTTTCAGTAATATTCGCAAAAAATACTATTGAATTAGATCAATTAAGTTAAGAAAAATTGATGCTGTAGTTGTAATTCTGTTAAGGTATCTTCACCACACTTTGGGAACAAATGTTTTCTTGTTAGTTATTCTTGCGCTGTCATTCGTCGATTTGATTACGAATAGTCCTTTGCTTTCGGCAAATTTATCAGCATCGCCTTCTTTCCCTATATAAGCCACGGCTCCGTAAAGTTTCTTGTCGGCATATTCAGGAAAAACGCCCTTAAATAATTTTAGTTCTTCGATGAATTCTTTGACATCTTCTGGATTGAGTGTGGTTTTTACTTCAACAGCCACAACTTCCAGGCCGTTTTTTGCTATTATATCTATTTCGAACTGGCGGTTTTTGTAGAAAGCTTTTTCACGAAGCAAAGTCCTTTCTACCCTTATTCCTTTATCCTGAAGCAACTTTAATACTGTTACTTCTACCAATGACTCGACAAACCTTCCCCATTGGCTGTAAAACTTGGTTTCTATCTTTCTCATCTGCTTTTGGTATTCCTGGAATTTCCTGTCCGTATCCTGGAATTTTTTATCAGTATCTTTGAATTTTTTCTCTGTTTCTTTCGATTGCAGAAGTATCATTTCTTTGGCTTCCTGAAACGAATGCAGGATTTTATCAAATTCCTCGCTCTATGATACTTTATTTCTTTCCATATTCACTCAATGATTAATACATAAGTATTAACGAAAAGAAAACAATTTCATTTCTAATAAGCTTATTTTATATTAATAAGTTCCACTTCGATTACAAGGTCTGAGTTTTTTGGTATGGTGCGGACGGCGCGCCTTCCAAATCCTAATTCAGGCGGAACGAAAAGTTTGGTTTTGCCGCCAACCTTCATCGTTAATACACCTTCTTCCAGTCCCTCTATTGTTTCATCTTTGCCGATAGTGAATTCAAAAGGCTGCCCGTTTTGATAAGTATTCTCGAAAACCTTGCCCTGTGAGTCCATTACAATCTGGTGTACAATAACGGTTTGCCCCTGCCTGGGGACAGCTCCGAGGCCGGGCTTTATCTCGAGATACTTTAAACCTGTGGGGCTTATCCTGATGTCCAGTTTTTCTTCTTTGTCTGTTTTCTTGGCGCTGCCGCATGCTGCCAGCAGAACAACAGAAATAATCATAAGGATGAAGCTATTTCTCATAATCTATCCTTTATTGATTGATACTTTCCTTTGATTGTTTGTTTTTTAGAGCAGCTTCGATAAAACTGATAAACAATGGTGTCCCTGTAACAGCCCTCGACTTCAGCTCGGGGTGGAATTGGGTGCCCAGAAACCATGGATGGTCAGGCAGTTCTATAATCTCTACCAGGTTGCCGTCCGGCGACAGGCCGCTCAGAGACATTCCTTTCTCCTGTAATATTTCCCTGTACTCGTTGTTCACTTCGTAGCGATGCCTGTGCCTTTCAGATATATCAGCCGATTTATATGCTTTCTGAGCCAGGGATCCATCCTTTAAAATACAAGGATAAGCACCCAACCTCATCGTGCCGCCTTTAATTTTAATCTTTTTCTGTTCGTCCATCAGGTCGATAACCGGGTGGATACATTCTTCGTCGAATTCACGGGAATTTGCCTCCTTCAATCCGCATACATTCCTGGTATATTCAATTACCGCACACTGTAAACCAAGGCAAATACCGAAGAAAGGTATTTTGTTTTCGCGCAGGTATTTTATTGCGGTAATCTTGCCTTCAATCCCTCGGGAGCCGAATCCGGGCCCTACAAGAACGCCGTCTAATCCCTGAAGCATTTCTTCGACATTATCATCTGTAATTTTTTCGGAATTTTTCAGTTCGACGTTAACCTTGGTATTGTTGACAGAGCCTGCATGAATAAAAGATTCGATTATGGATTTATACGAATCGGTGTATTTTGTGTATTTCCCGACAAGGCCGATAGTAATTTCATGCTTTGGATTTTTTATCCTCTGAACAAATTTTGTCCAAGTCTCCAAATCTATATCCCTTACGGGCATATTCAGCTTTTTGAGAACTATTTCAGCCAGGTTGGCCTTTGCATACAATAGAGGCACTTCGTAAATCGAGGCTTCCACATCCATTGCGTCGATAACAGAATCTAACTCCACATTGCAAAACAGGGCAATTTTCGATTTGAGTTCTTTCGTTAGCTTGTATTCAGTTCGGCAAAGCAGAATATCCGGCATAATTCCGTGTTCCATCAAAGTCTTCACCGAGTGTTGGGTTGGTTTCGTTTTCAGTTCGCCGGCAGATTTTATATACGGGACATAAGTCAGGTGAATAAACAAAGCATTATTCGAGCCTCGCTCCAGCACATATTGCCTGGCTGCTTCAAGGAACGGCAGCGATTCGATATCGCCTATGGTTCCGCCAACTTCTATTAGAACAAAATCGAATTCTCCGTCGAAAACAGATACCCGCCGCTTGATTTCATCTGTAATATGAGGAATTACCTGCACCGTTTTGCCAAGGTAATGGCCTTTGCGTTCTTTTTGGATTACCTCGAAGTAAACCTGCCCCGATGTTGTATTGTTGTTTCTGTTTAATGAACTGGCTATAAATCTTTCATAATGGCCCAGGTCCAGGTCTGTTTCCGATCCGTCGTCGGTGACGTACACTTCGCCGTGCTGGAATGGATTCATCGTGCCGGGATCGACATTAATGTAAGGATCGAGTTTCATAATCGTTACTGTAAAACCCATCTGCTTTAGCAACAATCCCAGCGATGCTGATGATATGCCTTTGCCGAGCGATGAAAGCACTCCGCCTGTAATGAAAATGTATTTAGTCTGTTTAAATTTACTATCCTCTGCCATAAAATGAAATACTATTTTGAAATCGTTTAACAATACAATTATCATTCAAAAATAAAAAAATAAAATAACATAGATTATTCATATTTACTTTTTTTCTCATTATTATTTTTCTTAATTTTCATGGATTATTGGTTGATTTTATGGTTAATATTGTCAATACATTGTTTATAAATAATGATGATTAAAAAAACGGCAGGATTAATTTTAATTCTGTATTCAACTTTTGTTTTTTTTTCTTGCGATTCGGAATTCTTCAACGGGAAAGACGGCCTTTCGCTTGTTCTTGTAAATAAAAGCAGGCCTTTTATCGATTCGTTGCAGATTGTAATATATGAATTCGAAAAAAAAGAAGGAATTAATGTAAAAATAATAAACCTTATTGAAAATAATCAGGACATCATACTCGATTTTATATTAAAGAATCCCGGCAGCGCCGATATAATTGAAGTCAATCCCCGGAACATTGAATTGGCGGCGCTTACCGGGGCAGCGGAACCATTACCTGTAAGTGGAGTGAAAGAAATTTCATCGATAAACCGGCTGGCATCGTATAATAATTTAACGGTTGCAACCCCATGGATTGTTCTGCGCGATAAGCTCTGCATTAATACTAAGCTAATCGATACCAACAGAATTAATTTACGCGATGGTATGCCATGGAATGAATTTATTACTTTCCTTAGTGGTGCTGGGATAAAGCCCGGAACAAGGCCACTGGCTTTGGATATACTAGACAGGAACACCTTTTTCAGTTTCTTTTTATACTATGCGGAAGTTCACAAACCTGGAATTACCGAATCGCTCGAATCGATGAATTTTTCTGATACAGATGTTT
>DAINRZ010000372.1:0-4362 GCA_036741575.1 Kapaibacterium sp. (SeqCode) | reverse complement strand
AAGGATATGACTTAAATACAAATAAAATATCAAACAAAATACTGCATTTATATTCATTAAATCTAACAAATATAAAAGAAACAATAGACTTTGGTTACGAACTATTTAATCAACATAAATATAACATTGAAATTATACAATTATTAACCCATGCATTAATTAAAGATAAAAGAGCAGAGGAATGTAAGAAATTATATAGTGAAGTTGTACTACAAAATGATATTGGTAAATACAACTATGCAAATGTTTTAATGGAGGGTCAGGAGTATTCAATGGCAGAGCAATATTTGAGGGATGCGATAAATATTGACCCTAATAAGGGATATTATTATTTATCTCTAAGTATATGCATTTTGAATTCATTAAATATCGTTTTTCACGCATCAAATTTTAAATTTTCAGTTAATAATGATTTAAAATTAAATGAGGTTTTAGAATATTCTAAAAAAGCAGAGAATATGCTTAAAACCTATAGCAATTCGAAGCAATACTCTGATTCGTTGTTTATTCTTGGAAGTATCAATTTATTATTAAATAATATAAATGAAGCTTTGTTTTATTTGAATAAGGCATATGATCTTGGATTATTAACAGATGAATTATTTTACACCCGTGGAATTGCATATATGCATCAACAGGATTATGATAAAAGCCTTGACGATTTGAAAAAGTATTATTTAGAAAAGGTATCTGATAATTATAAATTTTATGTTAGCGCCTTATTAGAAGCATTTAAAATAACTGATGCGGAAAAAGTGCTATTAAATCATTTACCTTATCCTGAATTAGAGATTAATGATGATAACTATTTAAGTTATTGTACACTTGCTGAGATATTTTATAAAAAATATTCAATAGAAGAAGGTCAGAAAATTTTTAAAAAATTAGATGAAATGTATCCTAACAATTATGAATTAACCATTGTAAAGGCAAGAATTAATTGGCACCAAGGGATTAGAAAAGAATCAATCAAAAAGTTAGAAGCACTTTGTATTTTATATCCTGAGCGATCTTCAGAAATCGAAATCATATTATCGTCTTATTATTTCTATAGCAGTAATTGGAAAAAAGCTATGGAGATATATAGTAAAAATATAATAAACAATACAGTCTTTTTCCAAAATAATTCGGATTTGTACATTGAAAGAACTGCTATTTGTATGTATGAACTAGAGCAATATAAGAATTATATAGAATTTATTAGTACTTATACACCTAATGACAGCAAGATCAAGAATAAACTTAAAAAAATTGAAGGCAACATTTATCTTATACTTGAAAACTTCCAAGAAGCAAAAGCTATCTTTTCAAAATTAGCTATTGATTCAAACGAATCTTATGTACATATTAATTGGGCTTTTTGTGAATATAATTTAGGTAATATCGAAATTGCCATAAGAATTTTAGATACTAACGTAGATACCATTCCACAAGATGACTTTAATATTATTCATTTAAGCAAGGCTTATATTACTGCTTCAAGAACTGAAAAAGCTGTGGAACTAATCTGGAAATTATACAATTCAAAACCGAATAATGTACTTGTTCTAACAGAATTGTTTCAGGTTTTTAATATTCATTCATCATTACATCCTGAAAATCATGGATTAACAAACGAGCAAATTTCAGTTTTAAAGAGTATACCTGATAAATTACAAAAAATTGACCCAGGAAATAATATTCTAAAAAGTATTTCAACCGATAATGATTTTTCTGAATTAATTGAAGAAATTAAAAATGTTGAATCGATAATAATTCAACATAAAGAGTTCATTTCACAATCAAAATTTCCAATCACCTTATTTGCTTTAAATTCTGGTAGAAACCTTTTCGATACATGGCAATGGTATATCAGTGAAAAAGATCTTTGTATTTTAAATTATTTTGATAAAAAAAATGAAAAAGCAAGGGAATTAAATTTGATTGATAAATCAAATTATCTGATAATAGATTCAATTAGTGCATTTTTACTCCATAGATTTGAATTACTTGAAATCATACATGGATTCTTCAATGAAGTATACTATCCTCATTATTTATTAGATGAATTGAATGGTATAATATTACAAGAATCATTATTCCACATAAAACCAAATATTCCAAAAACAACTCTGTTTTCCAAAAATGGAGAACTATTTAGACTCGAATATAGCGTTGAAGAAATTCAAAAGTTTTTAAACCATCTCGAAGCATTAAAAGTAATTATAAAAGATAAAACTATTGGTTTATCTCCAGAATTTGATTCTATAAAAACAAAGAAATTTTCTAAACTCCTTCATAAATCTACTTTACAAACCTTCCTTGGTAAACATGAAAATAACCAAGTTATTATTTGTGATGAATTATTAATTAGGAGTATTTTCGAAAGCGAGTATAATATTAAATCCATGAGCACGTACGTATTATTGCATTATTTAATGCTTAAAAGTAAAATTTCTAATTATAAGTACTATAAATGTAAATACGAAATGATTTCCTATGGATATTCTCATATACCAATTAATTGCTTTGTTATCTTACAATCATTAAAAGACTATGAATTCGATTATAAAAATATCTATTTTAAAAATGTTATTAAAAGTTTGTTTGATCCTTCAATTACTAAATATTCTGCAAAAAGAGTTTTTAGATATTTTCTTAGTTTGTTGAATGAACATAACATTTCTCAATCTTTAATAAATGACATATTAATAGAGATTAAAACAATTGAAAATGATATGGTAAGACATAAATAAAATATTTTAGTAATTCCACTCCTTCTCAATACCAGAAAGCATTGTAAAACGAACCTTTGCTGATTACTGTGGTTAATTTCATTGATGATGCATCAAGAATGTAAAGGTCAGTAGTATTGTAATCTTCTGCGTTAGTAACCATAAAAAGTACCTTTTCGCCATCAGGCGACCAGCTTATTTTCAGGTGGAGCCACCAGGAGTACTGCGTAAAGATACTTCCATTACAGCCGGCCTGCCTTAGGTTAGTTCCGTCGGCATTTATTATACATAGTTTTCCGGGCTGCCGGAAAAAAGCCAGACGGCTGCCATCCGGTGACCATACCGGCATATAAGAAATAATGCCATCGGATGTCAGCACTTTATTTTCCTGCGTATTCATATTATACACGGCTATATTCGAAGAATCGAATTCTATATTATAGTCAAAACCTTCGAGACTGGAATAGGCAAAACTGGACCCGTCCGGCGAAAGGCAACCATACATATATCCAAAACCGTGTACGTATTTTTGTTGACGGAAATCCGAACCGTCGGAATTACAAGTGAATAAATACACAGCATCATACTGCTTGTCCGAAATCCCAATTTTCTTTGAATCGGCTGAGAAAGCTGCCATAGGTTCACCTTCATAACCAAAGAGTCCCGAAGCAATATATATCAGCTTATCATTCGAACCGTCCAAATCGGCACAATGTATCTCGAACTCGCTTTGCTCTTCTTCGGCCCTATAATAAAGTATTTTTGATCCGTCGGGCGATATAACACAATTCAGATACTTATCGTTATTTTCGGATAATAATTGCTTTGTATCGTTACCAGCCGCATCGCAATTCATGCTTTTAATCCGGAGTGATGGATATGTTATATCAAAATAGTATATTCTTTTGTTTGCAATACCGAACAATGAGGCATTCGGCTTGAAAAGCTCGTCCTTGCCGGCCTCAGTATTATATCTCCTGATTTCTGCTTTCACAGGATCACCTGGTAGTATGTTTGTATAAAAAATATACTTGCCCGAATCCTGAATATTGTCCGTTGGTTCATTAGTAGTGTCCTTGCAGGAGATGAAGAAAATGCTTAGAATGATATTAGCAGCCGCGTATAACATTTTTTTCATTATTTGACTCCAATAAAACTGATAAAATTATTTAAAAGTTAATGAATATAATTTATAATTATTTTGTGATTTAGCAATAAGATTTTTACTAATGCCAATAGTATTACCACATGAATTGCACAATTGAAAAAGTAGCAAAAGCCCTGACTTTTAATATTGGTGAACTGAGTGCTGCAAATGGGAATCGGCTTTAGCCAAAAACATTACTCCTGCCTAAATGCCAGGGCTGTTAAAAAAAATACCTCGAAAAATTATTACTCCCCCCTCCCCCCCCCCATACACACAGTGGTTACAAATATCAAATATACCAAATATATCATCATTTATTTTTGGATATGCAAATATTATTTATTATATTTGCATTATATAAAATGTTACAATTTTATTAATTGTAATTCGTTATATGATATGTGATATATTTGTATATTGTAGAGACGCACGGCGTGCGTCTCAGGGAATAAATTGTCTGAACCATGATTTACAGGATTTTAGGATTGAAGGATGAAAAGA
>DAINRZ010000371.1:0-4381 GCA_036741575.1 Kapaibacterium sp. (SeqCode) | reverse complement strand
AAACACGCGAGGAATTCGATTATTTCCTGCTCAGGGTGCTCAGGGCTATCAGGACTTATACTAAAGCAAAATCAGCAGCATTCCTGCTGATTAACAAAACTAAAAAAGAGCTGATAATAGAGGTTATCGACAGCGACATAGAAGAATCTCTTATACCTAAAAGAAAAATTACTATCAGAAACGACGTGCTGAGCCAGATTGCTAAATCCACGAAACCTGAAATTCTGACAGAGATTAATCCTGCAGCCGAACTGGAAATAATACCTTATTATAAAGAATTTGTGGGAACAAATTCATTTATCGGCGTGCCGGTTTTTTTCAATAAGGCTATTGTAGGCATTCTTTGCGCCGACACCGATAAGCCCGATGCATACGACGTAGATACCATAAGGTTCTTCAGCCAGTTTACCAAGCTGATTTCGGCTATTATCCAGAATTACACAGAGAAATACGACCTTTTACAGTCATCCAGGACGCTCGATGCAATCAAACTTTTCCGCAGGATTATGTCGAACCAGAAAATGAGTATCGAAGATATTCATATTTCCCTTGTCGAATCGGCTACTAAGCTGTTTGAGTATAATACCGCAGGTATCTCCACATACAACGAAGACAATGGCTCCTGGGCAGTCAAAAACATCCGCAAAACCGACGAAGACAGCAAAATAATCGACGGCGCCACCGTAGAGCTGGATAAATCGATTATCGGGGAATCCATAGTTACCTGCAAAACAGTTTTCAAATCTCCTCTCGAGGTTAGCGATACCAGGATCAATTCCGAAGAGCCTGCAATCGACAAGGGATATTTTATTTCTGTGCCCATCAGATCGTTTGTTAACAATTACGGCACAATTTTCTTAGAAGGCGATTCGAATTGTTCGTTTACAGAATATGACAGAGAAATACTCGAGACATTAGGCGAGCATGCCGGCACAAGCATAGAGCAGATGTATTTCATAGAAATGCTGCAATCGAGCTCGTTAGTGGATAATTCCACCGGATTATACAATCCTCCTGCTTTTTATGCACGGCTTGACGAGGAGATTTCGAGGATTCAGGGATACAGCACTGCAGCAACTCTGTGCCTTTTCAGTATTGATAAATATGCGGCTTTCGATGAAGACAACACAGGCGAAAGGGCTGAGCAAATCATCTACCAGGCCCTTAACGTCGTGGGGCGCCACCTGCGCAAGTTCGACATTATCGGCAGGCTCGACCACGAGACTTTTGGAATTCTATTGCCGGGCATGAAGGTAGGCCAGGCCCAGCTATGGGCGGAAAAGCTGCGCACCGAAATAGCCCAGACAGTTATCGAGCTCCAGTCCAAACGTTTCAACGTGACTTCGAGCATTGGCCTGGCAAAAATCAGTTCGTCCGATACGGTCGAAGAATTAATAGACAGTTGCCGCCATGTGCTTGGATTGGCTCAAAGGCACAGCAATACAGTTCAAATATTCGGTTAGGCATTTTGGTATTGCAGCCAGGTTAACGGGATTATTATAACACCGCCGAATTAACATATTGCAAATAATAAACCATTTCATTTTTTTCAGGATTTATCAGCTAATCGGCAGGACGATGAATATTACGAGGTCCCAGACGGCATGCGATATTATTCCCGGGGTTACATTGTTGTAGCGGAGGAACATCCATCCCCAGAACAGGCCGCAGATTAGCGCTGCCATGAATAACATGAAATTGAAAGCCCATATATGCACAAAAGCATAGACTAAAGCATTAAGTATAAATCCCTGCCATTTGCCGAACCGCTCGCTCATTGCCTTCTGGGCAAAGCCTCGCCAGAAAATTTCTTCGGCAGGGCCAATCCACAAAAGCAGAAACAATCCGATAAATATCTTGTCTGCCTGCGATTTTGTGCCGTAAATATTCCCTACCTGCCTGTCTGTGAAATCGAATAATAAGCGTGAAATCTCGTTGCCCGCAAAAAAAAGCAGGTAAAGAATTGCGGCGGCAGCCAGGCCTAATGCAATGGTCTTTAAATCTATTTTATATATTTCTTTCAATGTCTTTCTGCCCAGCCACAAGCTATATGCAGTTAGAACCCCGGTTGCTGCAATCATGGCATACCAGAAATTCACGCTGTCTTTTGTCCATGGCGAAAACATTACAAACCAGAACAGGGAGGCTATTACATAACCAGTGATTACTTTTCCCATTGAAATGCTGTTACTCATTCTCAAATTTTTGCTAATGTTAAACAAAACAGGGGGGATATCCCCCCTGTATTTTTCTTTAAAAAAATATTATAACAAATGTGACAACAGCAATCCGATTGAAAGCAGCAGCCCGAACATCATGTGGTGTTGTGCTGTCTTCACGTCCATCATTGCTATCTTTTCAGGTTTTTCGATTTCAGCTTTCGATATTTCCCTCAGATTGGCCAACGCCTGCGGAAAGCTGATGAATACCAGCAGAGTCCATGGCGAAAGGACTTCGAAAATTGTCATAATTACAACGCTGAGAAAAGAGCCAAGCACCAGGAAATAGTATTCAGCAATAGAACCTTTCAGCCCAAATAAGATGGCCATGGTTTTAATTTTAACGTTGCTGTCGTGCAGCACGTCCCTGAGGTTGTTGGCGTGTAGGATAGCTGCAACAAGGAACCCCACGGGCAGTGAAATATACAAAACATTCATATTAAAATCGCCTGTCAGGGTAAAATATGTACCAATTACCATAAGGGGGCCCATTAGGGTAAAGACGAGGAAATCGCCAAGAGCAACATATTTGTAGCCAAAGGGCGCGCCTGTATAAAAATACCCGCCCAAAAGGCCAATGACACCGAAAAGAAGCATTTCTACGCCGCGGAAATAAATAAGTATCCCGCCGAGGGCAAAACCGAGAGCAAAAGCTATATAACCGGCAACGAGCACTTTGCGGGGCTCGAGAAGGCTTTCGACAATTACCCTGCTGGAGCCGTAAGTGTCTATTCTGTCAACCCCCTTTTTATAATCGAAATATTCGCTAACCAAGTTGGTTGCAGTGTGGAACAATACTCCTGCAATCATTGCAATAGGGAACAGGAACCATTTGATTTCGCCGGGGTAATATGCTAGGGCAATCATTGCCCCAACAAGCACCGGCGTCACCGAGGCGCTGTAAGCAAATGGCCTGAATGCCTGAAACCATATCGAAATACTGCTTCTCTCCTGATTTTGCGTAGAAATTACCATATATTAATCCATATTTATTATAAAAAAATTAATTTTCTGACGTAAAAATACAAAATTTAATCTTGACTAACATTTATTTCGCCAACAAAATTAGTATGAATAATACTTTTAATTTCAGTGTAAGAGTATTTGTCGAGTGCCCACATGAGCTTTGCCGAAGCTGCTTCGAGCGTCATGTCGAAACATTCGATTACGCCCAGTTTCAGAGCCTGAAGGCCTACATCGTAATATTTCATAGAAGTGGCCCCGTGCAGGCACTGCGACATAATAAGAACCGGCACGCTGCAACTACGTGCTTTTTCGAATACCTGATAGTGATTATAAGGTATATTGCCCGATCCGTATCCTTCTATGATAATCCCTTTCACCCTTTCCGAATCGAGCAGGTGCATCAGGTCGGAAGGATCATTGCCGGGCGTCAGTGTAATCACACTAATCTGGGGATTAAATCCGGGGGTGGGGCTAAGTATTCCATTGTGCCTTTTTTTAATTTTTTCTGTCAGCCTCATTTCTACTCTTATCTGTCCGTGGTCTCTGCTGCTTACGCTGCGGAATGCGTTTAATTCCGACTCGGATACTTTGGTTGCCCTAGCTCCAAGTATTATGCGCTCATCGAATATGATATAGACGCCAGAAACATCCATCGATGCTAATTTTACGGCATTAATAAAATTTCGCTTTGCGTCGGTTTCTAGTTTATAACCTGGTATCTGTGCTCCGGTGAGTACAACTGGTTTACCTAAGTTGCCAAGTGTAAACGAGAGAGCCGAGGCAGTGTATGCCATCGTATCCGTTCCGTGTGTAATGATAAATCCGTCATATTCCGAGTAATTATCAGCAATAACAGATGTTATCCTGTCCCAATGTCCCGGGTGCATATTAGTGCTGTCGATATTATCTATAAATTCGACATCTATTTGCGCGAACTCTCTTGTTTTGGGCTCCAAGCCCAGCAGTCCAGATATTGCTTCGCTTTTTTCGGGTACTATGAGCGCGCCCTCACGGTTTTTTTTCATTATCAGAGTGCCGCCGCAGAACAATACGAGTATTTTCATAATTATCTTTGTTAATTTGAAAAAGCAAAAAATAATAACATTAATACAAAATAATAAATAATAAAAATTAATTTTAGAATCATTTTTGATTTAATTATTTATATTATGTTTGTAAGAAACTAAAAGTTTTAT
>DAINRZ010000370.1:0-4383 GCA_036741575.1 Kapaibacterium sp. (SeqCode) | reverse complement strand
ATCCGTATAGATAATTCGTTCCTTAGGGAAGAAGCAAACTTTAATGGGTAAATTACCGCCATAAGCTTTCAGGGAATGGGGGAATTTCTTTGTTGAATCATAGCTATAATTTCCTGAATATTCAGAAATCTCCAAACCATCGGTTATAATTACTATATTGCCTTTATTTGTAAATACAACTTCATTGCAAACAGTATCACCTATGGTTACTTCACCAAAGTCCCAACCAGTAGCTTTTGCATTATAGTCAATGACAGACCCCTTAATTGGAATTTCAACAATCCTGCCGCAACCGAAGTCGAGGACAATAGCATCGTCGAGCGCCTGTATATCGCCTTTGGGGGTAAATTCAATAGTACTAACAAAATCACTTTTCGAATTCATCCAGCGCGGCAACTCGCCTTCGTAAGCAAATTTCAGCCTTGGGTCATTATTTTTCAGGTATGCGTCTTTAATTGTTATCGAATCCTTACCTGTAAACTTAATCCTAAATTCCTGTTTTGATGTTTCCGTAGCATCTATATCCCGGAAATCGAGTTTTTCGGGGACAAGGCTGAGAGTTATTCCATTATAAAAATACCTGTACCGCCTAAAGTTTCCTTCCTTATCCTTAATTTCCAAAACGAGTTGGGCATCTTTGAATATATCCAAAGGACTGGCTGTAAAGCCGATAATGGTAGATGTATCAGTAACCGGGTCGATATTAAATGCGATGTTATAAGAGCTGTCGTCGATGGCATAGACATAGTCCAGGCCGGAAGAATGGGGCGGCAGAATGTCTGTAATCACCCCCCTGATTACTCCGCACGAATCGTCTGTTATAACATTCGGCGGGTTAGGGTCGGGCTTTGTGGGATCTATCATACCTATTCCCAGTATCATCCCATACGAATCTGCCCTTCCGGTACCATAAAGAACACCTGTAAAACTGCCTCGTTCGGTTTCAATAGTATGCTGGCCTCTAATGATTTCGAAAACAGCATAATGATAATTTGTACCGGGTACTATGTTATTATTCAAATCGACAAAACTGTTAACCCTAATGCTGTCGTACATTATATGATTGACCGCCTGCGAATCACACATGATATACATCCAATGCTTGCTAAACTGATACGGGTTAGTCGAATCGTGGCCCTGCGTACAAATAGTAACCTTCTGTATATATTGTTCCACCGGTGGAATTGTTACAAGCGAAGGGTCGTATTCCGTATCGCCGTAATAGCCGTTATGCATCATCAATTGAGCAAGCTGTACGGGTTTATTAGATTCCCAGTAAGTGGGGTAATTAACACTTTCAATCTTAGCGTAATCGCCGGGGCTGTCCAGCGGCACCGTGCCGCTGCCGTCGGCATTATAGTAATTAAGGACAGTATTTTCGTAGTAAGCCGTTACTTTGAAGTAATCCCCGGTAGTATTCAATCCGAATGGTGCTGTGGCAAATTTTGTCCCCCAGTTCGGCACAGGCATAAGCATATCGGCAAGGTGGTCTTTCGAATCGAGAGGATTGGGCATACCCTGTGGCACCGAAGTCCTTACATGCCCCGAAATAACGCCAAAAGGTTTATTTCCTTTTATAATAGTGCCCGACAAATCGCCCTGGCCCATGGGATATTTATATGATTGAACAAGATAGCAATCGCCTTTCATTAGCAATACTTTACGTTCAACACCGGCGCTTTTGCCTTTGTCGGTCATTGTTGTGGGGGTATAAGTAATCCATGTGCTGTCGTAAGCAGATAATAAAAGGAATTGGCTGCGGCGGGGTTGTGCATTTTTAATAGAATCCATGCCGGACTGCATTGCATACTGATCGTTGGGCATGGTGATGGCCACGTATTCCGTGCCCCAGCGCGATACAGGCACTGCCGTATAGCTGTCGCTGGTTACTTTGCGCGAATTAAATGTAAATACTGATATTGGTTTTTCTGATTTAATCACAAAGAGATTTTTGCGGATAATTTCAGATTCTTTGTTCTCAAGGTAAGGGCTCATCCTTACAGAATGTATCTTGTTGGGGGCAGTGGTCAACGTACGGATGCCTGTATGCGGGTCTTCGATGGTAACATTAGTAACATCCCTCGATGTAATAAACACGTCAAGTATCAAAGAATCGAGCGGGCCTTCGATTTCATTCTGCATAAATCCCAGAATAAAATGCCTGCCTTCGAGCGCCGATACCCTTTTAGCAAAAGTGTCGTCTTTTGCACGCAGCACAGTAATGGCCAATATTATCAATATAATATACCTGTATAGCATCTCAATCCTATTTAAAAGTTAATAACTTTTAAATATATACTTATTTTCCCAATTTTCAAAATCTTTACAAGAGTATAACAATTGAGAAGCTATTTAGTTACACCCATGCCAGCCAGTTTCTCGAATTTCCTTCGGGTTTCGGAAAGCTGCTTCTTACGGGGCCTGTCGGAATCCCACCGAAATCCTGGCAGATAGAAGCTTTTGGGATTGCTATAAATAATATTTTCGGGCAGGAATTCACCTTCGATACCCCCCAGCCAATTGACTTTTTCGATTTCACCTTTAGTAAATTCAATTACTATGGTATCGGAGCCGTCCCGCATTGCACCATCGGCTGCCCCCTCGGTAAATACATAGTAAAGGCTCTTTGTGTCACCGAATGAATAGATATTCCTTATTGTGTCATCTTCTATCCTTATAATAATTTCCCGGCCAAGGATTTGATTCACCCTATCCGCACCCAGTGTATCATCCCTTGAAGCAGCAAAAGAATTGCCGGTGGAATGAATCTCTTCGAGTTTTCTGCCCGGTATCTTTACGATTATTGTATCACCGTGCAATTGCGTAGAATCGTACCAAACGACAGGAGATATCATTAGTTCGATAATTTCGCCTGCTTTATGGTAAACAGCAATTCCGCATTTCGCCATTGTTGCCCCTTTAAGCATCCTGACAGAATCGATAAAAACATACTTTTCAGAATTTACCCTGAATACTATTATAGAATCGGAATAAACTGACATAGTGTCGTATGTTTCAGGCCTTAACACAATATCTTGCTTACGATTGCCGGCCGTATCGATCAAAAATAATGTATCGGCAGAACTTTTTATGGTATCTATCTGAATTATAATTGGTTCGCCTGTTGCCACAGTCTGGCTGATATAAGTATTGTTCACTATCGTATCGGCATAAAGTAATATATCCGAAAACCTTGCCCTGACCAATACGTTGCCCAGCGCCCTGCTCAGGCGGGCATTCCTTTCGTGCTCTATCCTGTCGGCAAAAATTAAAACTGAATCATCAACAATCCTGACATTACCGTAAGCATAGCTCAGCCTTGTATTCCTATGATGCTCGGCTGTGTCGCTGTAAATAACAACAGAATCCTCTTCTATCCTTACATTGCCGTAAGCATAACTTATTCTGGTATTCCTATGGTATTGCACCACATCGGTAAAAATTTTTACTGTATCGTCTGTGACTGCAACATTGCCCATAAAATCTGCTATTTGGGTTTGGGTGGAATAAGTGCCCCTGTCGGCTTTAAGTTTTCCCTTTTTGTCTCTTACGGTTATTCCACTGTTCGAAATGGCTATTCCCGTCGAGCCGAAATAACTAATTTTAGGAGATTCCAAAATCATATCTTCCTGCCTGACAACAACATTTCCGGTAAAATCGGCCCTGTTTTCGTCAATGTATTGGATAACTTTATCGCTGGTAACTGTTACATTACCCTGGATTATTTTTACATTTCCTTCGCACTCCTTGGTTTTCCTGCCGTTTTTCTCGCTGTTTATGCAACTGTCGGCGTAAATAAGTTCTATTGGTTCGCCTTTGGCAGCACTGGCGGTATAATCCGGCAGGAAAATAATACAAACAAAGAATGCCGCAACAACTAATGGATAGAAATTTTTTAGCATCAATCAAAATCGGGATCATTAACAAGTTTGTTATAAAGCTCGAAGTTTTCTTCGTCGTAGCACACGAAAACGACTTTTTTCAACATGGTGCTGTTTTTAAGGTATTTACTGACAGTTTTTACAGCTATATCTGCGGCCTCCTTTTTGGGGAATCCATATATACCTGTGCTAATGTTCGGAAAGGCAACTTCCCTTATGCCAAAATCTTCTGCCAAAGAGAGTGAGTTCTTGTAACACTGAGCCAGTTTTCTGCCCTCGCCGCTTTCGCCGCCATTCCAAACAGGGCCGACTGTGTGAATTACATATTTGGAATCCAGGTTGCCTCCGCTGGTAATAACGGCTTCGCCAGTCCTGCATTCTCCGATTTTAGATATCACTCTCTGGCACTCCTCGTTAAGTTTAGGGCCAGCTGCCTTATGAATGGCGCCATCGACACCGCCGCCGCCCAGATCAACGCCCTGCCGCCGCAGGTGGTGCTGGT
>DAINRZ010000369.1:0-4406 GCA_036741575.1 Kapaibacterium sp. (SeqCode) | reverse complement strand
TACAAGGTTATTATTGACAAAGGCGATTGTGCAGGCAGGGGTATCGCAACGGGCAAAGCATTTGTTATAAACAAAGAATCTGATATTAAAAATGTACCCCTTGGGGCAATAATCGTTGCCAGAAAGAACATTCCTGAATTAGCAAGTATCCTGCACAAAACCAGTGGCGTAATAACCAACACAGGGAGTATAACCGGCCACTTGTCCATTATTGCCAAAGAGCAGGGGATTCCTGTGCTCACAAATACGGTCAATGCAACTGAACTAATCAAACATGGAAGCCCTGTAACATTGTTTGCCGATGAATCTAGAGTTTTCGAAGGAGATGTGGAAGAATTGATGAAATATAAGAGATCGGAATCCGAAAATCCTTTTCTCGACAGCCAGCTCTACAGAATATGGCACAGGATTTCCAAATATATTTTTAAATTAAAACTTAACAAACCAAACTCGCCCAATTTTAATCCGGCTAACTGCAGGACTTTTCATGATATTATAAGGTTTGCCCACGAAACTTCGATGAAGGAAATGTTTTCCATTTACGAGAATACAAAGGTTTATCACGTTAAAACATATAAACTTGATTTCGAGATTCCTCTCGATGTTTATGTAATCGACCTTGGCAACGGTGTAGGGGGCGAAACTGTAAACAACATCATGACATACGGTAATATTAATTCCCTTCCTTTCAAATACCTAATCGACGGAATGCTAACGCCGGGGATTCAGTGGGGTGGGCCGCTGGGTGTTGATGTAAGGGGATTTCTTAATATAATAAAAACAAATATCAACGACCCAAACAAAGGGGACAGGGGATTGGGCAGCAGAAGCTATGCCCTTATATCGAAAGACTATGTTAACTTCTTTTCGAGGCTGGGTTATCATTTCTCGAGGCTCGATTCCCTGGCAGGCGACGAAGTAAACAGCAATTATATTAATTTTCATTTCAGGGGCGGCGCTGCCGACCCGGTGCGCAGGGCCAGGCGGGCTGCGGTAATTAAAAAAATATTGGAGCATTATAATTTTTCTGCAGGCAGGATTGATGACAATGTGATTGGCACAATAAGGAAAATAGATAAAGATACAATCTATGGATTGCTAATTATGCTAGGACGGTTGATGGGAGCTGTCCGCAATACCGATGTGACTTTGCTGAAGGATTCGTATATCGATTATTTTGTGGGCGCTTTTATCGATGGCGACCCAGCGCCTGCAAGCCATTTCCCGGATTTCCCCGGTTAACGCGCATATCGCTGCCATATAAATTACTCTTATTAAAAACTCAATGGAATTGACTTTAGCTATTATTATTATAAATATTTTATATTATTGAAATAATTAGCTTAATTTTGCTGAATGATTATGTGATAGAATATTAAGATTATTTGAATATTGGGTATAATAACGGAACAAGAGCCTGTTTTCCCGCTTAGCAAAACCAAGAAGGTTAAAGGCCACAGGCGCAGGGCAAGGGAAAAAGTTATGCAGATACTTTCTGCACACGAGGTATCAGGAACACCCTGGGGCAAAATCTTTTCTCATGTGTTTTTTCGCGAATTCAATACCGGCGAATCCGAAGACGGAGTAGAGCAGGCAGATGTCAGCGGCAAGCTCCTTACACAAAACGAGATTGCAGAAATCGAATCGGATATCCCTATTGAATGGGAAGAAATAGAAATTAAGTTTGCTGCCGAACTGATAGAGAATGTTTTAAAGATGTCTGATTACCTTGACGACGTTATCAAACAAACAGCACAGAACTGGGAACTGAGCAGGATAGCCAAAATTGACAGGCTACTGATGCATATGGCAATCGTCGAATTGCTGAAGTGCCCTGAGATACCGCCAAAAGTCAGTATTAATGAAGCAATAGATATTGCCAAGAAATATTCGACAGATAAAAGCGGCCTGTTTATTAACGGCCTTCTCGACTCGATCTACGATAAACTCCGCGATGACGGCCTGATAACAAAGACAGGCAGGGGCCTGAAAGAAGATTAAGCCTTCTTTCTGACCAGCCTGGCAGCAAATGCGCCGTCGATTTTGTGGACATGGGGCAGTGTTTTCATAAAACCATCTTCGCAAACGGCAGCAGGCAGGTATTTTTCTGCCGGGTCCAGTTCAAATTCCGGGTGTTTATTCAGGAATCCCAGAATTATTTCTTCATTCTCTTCCGGTTCTATCGTACAAGTCGAATAAACGATTACTCCTCCCGGTTTAATATAACGGGAAGCATTTTCGAGTATTTTGGATTGGATTTCTGAAAGCTGTGTTATGTCTTCGCGCTCGCGTTTCCATTTTATGTCGGGCTTTTTCGACAAAGTACCCAAACCCGAGCAGGGAACGTCCGCAAAAACAATATCCGGCTGCACTTCAAGCGAAATTTCTTCCGAATCGCCGGCAATTGCTTCGATGCTTTTCAGGCCCAGCCTTTCGGCGCCGGCATTGATAAAGTTAAGTTTGGAGGGGTATTTATCAATTGCAATCACACGGCCTTCGTCGTTCATTAGTTCGGCCAGGTAGAATGATTTCCCACCGGGGGCGGCGCATAGGTCGAGCACTGTTTGGCCGGGAAGGGGCGCAGCCAGTTTGGTGGCAAGTGTAGCGCTTGTATCCTGTACAGTAATTTTGCCTTCCCTGAATTGCTCCATCGAAAAAATACTCCTGCCAGGAACTTTTATATTGAAAGAATTGTCGGAAAACTGCGAATGATAGTGATAAATATTATTCTCGCGCAGGTAGAACAAAAAATCGCGCGGGGAATATTTCAGCATATTAATCCGAATAGGTATATGCGGCCTAAGGTTGTTGCGCTGCAAAAGCTTTTCGGTATCGCTTTCGCCAAAACGGTCGAGCCAGCGTTTAACCATCCAGCGGGGGTGCGAGTAAATCACCGAATAATAATAAACAACGTCATCTTCTTTTAACGGATACCTGACGACTTCAAGGTTGCGGGCAATGTTCCTGAGTACGCCGTTTACCATGCCGGCAGTTTTTTCGCCCTGAAGCCTTTTGACAAGCTCTACGGCTTCGTTGACTGAGGCGTAAAGCGGGATTTTGTCGAGGAATTGGATTTGGTACAAAGCCACCCTCATAGCATTTTTTACAATATTAAGGTTTTTCTGGTAATCGCCAAAGTAGAAGCCTGTCAACACCCAGTCCAGCTTGCCGCGCCACCGAATAACCCCGTTGACAAGTTCTGTCAGCAGAGATTTATCGAGGAAACTCAAATCGCTGTCTTCCAGTTCGTGCTCCATAAGTTTATCCAGGTACGAATCGCTGCGCTCGAACCTGCTTAATATCTTAACTGCTTTTGCCCTTACCGATTTAAAGAAGACTTGCCCCGCCAATTCTTCTTCGGGTTCGGGCATATCGGCCTGGGGCTGTGAAATTGTTACAGGTAGTGATTCCGAAGGCAATTCCCTGTCGTAAATCGGTTTGCCCTCGGATTTGCTGCTTAATTCGTTTTTAATTTCGTCCATATTAATAAAATAAAAACAATATATAAAAGTTATTTAAAAGTAAAAAACATTTACGAGAAAAAATATGAATTTATTGTTAAAATCGGCTCTATTATATTTATTACTAATATTTGCTTCGGGAACGGCAAAAACCCAGATAATTGCCGACCCTCTTACCCCTTCGGGGATCCCAATGCTTGAGGATGCCGGCGTATTCGCCGGAGTTGGCGGGAATATCCAAAACGGGGCCTTTTACAGCAATTGCCCCTGCGATTTTATCGACGGCAGGGGTTTGTCTTTTGTGGCAGGATTTCTCTACGAGAAGGAACTATTCCCAAAATTCAGGTATGGCGCCGATGCCCTGTATAGGTCGGACAAACTTAACAGCTCATATATCGAAATAGAGCCGGTAACCGTTGTCTCTGCTATTTCGGGCAAGAGGGAGACTGTTAAAGCATCGAGCAGGCATACCGGCGATTTGGCATTATCCTCGATTGCATTGCAGCCTTTTATTAAGTTTTACCCATTCCAGCCTTTGTATTTCAAACTCGCATTTTCGGTTTCAATTCCTGTTAGTTCTAATATAATCCATACTCAGGAGCTTTTAAAGAAAACAACTTTGCTATCAACAGGTGAAATTGGCAATATATATTTTACTAACGAAGACGGTAGTATAAACAATGCCAGTATTATTACTCTGCAGGATGAAAAATACCCTGAACTGAACGGTATATACCTTGGGCTGATACCTACTATCGGCATTGATTTCAGGCTGAGTAAAAAAATGAATCTTAGCCCGTCATTCCAATTCTATATCCCTATTGGCAATATTTCCGATTATTCAGCACCGCCGTCTTACCCCGGAAGTGTCGATTACAAAGGATTTTCCATTACTTCATGGTACTTCCGTATCGAGTTTCGCCACACCCTGCTCTCCGACGAATA
>DAINRZ010000368.1:0-4412 GCA_036741575.1 Kapaibacterium sp. (SeqCode) | reverse complement strand
ACTTATAAAAACAAGAAATACTATTATGTTGAGCTGACCAGGACTAACTGGCGGCTTGGCGAAATTACTCCCGACCAGAAAAATTATGGCAGGCTTATCGGGCTCGACCTGCCTGTGCCTGCTATAAGGTGGGGCGGGCTCGACGAAAAAAGGTGATTTTATTGATTACTATAAAGAATATATTATGAATACTGATTTATTTAATATGGCTTTGGTCGAAATAGGATTCTCCCTGTTAATCGGGATGCTAATCCTTTTTATTTCGTTTTCGCTGATAACAGTTTTTGCAAAACGTAAATACGGCATAGGATACTATAATACTACATTTGCCATACTGAAAGCATGTATATTATTCTCTGTCGGATTTTTAATGCATTCGGTGATAGAGCCGCTGAACTATGCATTTAGGGTGATTGTCTCGGACGGCGGCTCCTCAGGAATCGGCCTGTTGCTTAGCCTGGCCGGAGCTGCCGGGCTGTATTTTATTATCGGCGGGCTCTATTCCATTATCGTCGTTTTGATATCACTTAAGATTTTCACCTGGCTGACATCATTTTTCAATAAAATCAGCGAATCGGAAGAAATTAAAAAGGATAATTTATCCATCGGAATTGTAACAGGAGCTGTTGTAATAGTTATGGCGCTGCTCCTGAAAAACGGGCTTGTGTTATTATTGGAATCGATGACATATTTGCCCGAGTTAACAAAATTTAATTAACTGTCAATCGTTAAAAAGGCATATGTATTATTAATCGAATAATTATGAAAACTAAATTAGTTCTAATTGGTATTACCCTGCTGGCAATGCTTGCCTGCAATGTCGATGAAAGGGTTGTCGATAATTACGAAGAGAAAACCGGAGTTTTTTATGTCAGTACCGGCCAGCCGGCTCAATTAGGAGTATTAGAGCTGCCTCTGGGCAATATCGTTTCCGGCGATATATACTATGACAACAACAACGAGAGGCTGCCCGGCAGGATAGAGAATGTCGTATCTTTCCGGGACCAGCTTTATATATTCGTACCGGAGATGCATACCATTGTAATAGCAAACCCAGAAACCTATAAGAAAATTACCGTAATAGACTTTTCGGAGGACAGCCTGGAGCCGGTGGGTATTAGTTTCCCTAATTCCACCGACGGTTACATTATTTTCGGTAACAAGCCTGTAGTCCACCTGCTCGATATTACAACAAACATCGTTGCCCGCAAAATAGAAATTGACGGCATAGCAAGCGATATCGACTGCGCCGGCAACCAAATATTTGTTACTATACCCGAAAAAAACTCTGTATCGGTTATTGATTCACGCACACATAAACAGGAAGCTTCTATTAGCGTATCGCCGGTGCCTTCCTATGTGGGGATTTCTTTCGACGGGAAATTCGCTTTCATAGTATCGAAAGGTTACGGCAAGCAGGACGAAATGCCCAAATCGGCGGCAGTATTGTCAATAATTGACATAGGCACACGCCAGGTAACCAGGACATTAGATATCGGATTTGCCTCTGCAAGCGCTGTCGATGAGATTCCTGTGGGGATAGCCGTTTCGTCGGACAGGATACTATTCGTTGCTGCAATGGATAATATATACCGTATGGATTATAAAACGGCATCGAGCATTAACCGTGTAAGGAAAGAAAATATTAAATCTGTAGAGTATATCAGTAAAAAGGACCAGCTTGTTTTCCTAAGCAGCGACAGCAATAACAGGAGAATCATCATAGCCAGCCCGCTTACAGGCAGTTACAGCGCCCAGGTGGCAGTTCCGCCCGATATAGATAAAATCTTTTCGTTGTAAGTGTATGGTTAATCTACAACTGCGAAATAATTCCAAAAAGTGCCATTCATTTTTATGCGTCCGGCCTGCAATGTCGATTTTTGTTTTGGCAGATTCCCCGAACCTGCCCATACAGTATGGCCTCAGCACACTCGGGTAATCAGCCGGCCGATGTGCCCCATTTCTGATAGACTCGCGCTTCGCGCAAGCGAAGCCTGCCTTATTTTCGCGCACGGATATATTTTCTGAAAAACCCAACAGGGAAATTACATCTGTTGCTCAGTAAAATACTATTGTATTGGGTACAATACCCGTTTCAATGATTTTGGTTTTAATCGGGCCGGGCGACAGCTTATAAACAATGCCTTCGCCTTTGTTTGTATAATTCATTGCATTGCCTATCCACAGGCTGGCAGCAGCGCCGGAGTAACCGATTGAGTACCATGCTTCAGCCGGCGCGGGATTTTTGATATATTCCTTATTAAAGTAGCCGGTTTTCAGATCAACCAAGGCAACTCCCGTGTCGTTAAGATAAAAAAGCGTATCGCCCGTGGCAGAGAAAGCCATCTTCCTGCCGTAGGCAGAAAACCTGTCGCGCCAGGCTCCTACTGACTTCAGCGTCATCAGGTCGTATTCTACTATTCCGCCAAGCGAGTCAGGCTGGCTGTATAAGTGGTAGTACTGTGCATAAAGCTTATTCTTAGTTTTATTAACAATGAGTTCATCTACATTTGGACCTGGCTTCAGTTTTGCTATAATCTGCATCGAAGGCTCGTCGAGCACATAGACTGTGCCCGCATCGGCACTGTCTTTCATTATATCGCCTTTGCCTGAATTGGCCACAAAGAGCATTCCCCCGGCATAGGCAATACCTTCGGGCACAGGACCCACCTTTACTTCGTTCAAAAGAGCCATTGTGCGGGTATCGAACCTGACTACGGAATTGCCGTCGTAAGTGGTAACATAGCCGACAGAGTCATTTATTATACAGATTTTCCGGGGTTGCCTTACTCCCTGCAAAATCAGCCTGCCAAGGGATTTCCCGGTTTTCAGGTCTATAGCTTCAACCGTCCTGGCAGTGGAAACTGTAATAAAACCTTTATCGCCGTGTACAGCCATATTGTTTGCCATATCGCCCAGCCTAAGCCCCGTATTGGAAGCGCCGAAGTAATCCTCGATTACCGTGCCTGCGGCCGGGTCGTAACGCGTCAGCACTGAGTTATCGCCTCCCCAGGTGCCTTCGCAAAGGATGAATACAGCATTTGTTCCGGATGGTGGGATAACCGGTGTATTATCGGTCGGTGTTTGCTTGCACCCAAATACAATGAAAAATAATACTAATATAATCGATAGTTTTTTCAATAAGTTACTCATAATTTTATCCTAATATTTAATTTTATAAAAAAAGGAAAATCAATAACCTGCTTTCTTTTAGCAGCTTATAATTCATAAATCCCATTAATACTTAGCCTGAACTGCCTGCCGGGCATAGGGTAGTTTTTAACCGCCTGGTACCTTACATCGAATATATTGACGGCATCCAGCCTGAGCTTGATATCAATCCCGGCAATTGTGAGTCTGCAGGAAGCATATAAATTGATTAGCAAATAGTCAGGCAGCACAGATGCTTTATTGTTCCCTGGCAGTGTGTACCTGAAGCCTGTATATTCGGCCGATATACCTGCTGCAAAAGCGCTATCCCTTAATCCGGCGCCTGCACTAAGCATTTCCCCTGGTACGTAGGGTATGGCTGCCCCCCGATTTCCTGCGCTTTCGTCAGTAGTTTCCTGATAAGTGTAGTTTATGTATAAATTCAGTAGATTGTCAAGTATTCCCGCCGAAGCAGTAAGCTCGGCGCCTCGCGCAAGTGTCCCGGCAAAATTAACTGCCGACCAGGCAACCGGGCTGACCGGAACTGACAGAATCTGGTCGCGGGAATCGATAACAAAGGCGTCTGCGCTGATTTGAAGGAATCCGGCGTGCTGCCATGTTATTCCAAGATTATAAGAATCCGATTTCTCGGGCCTAAGGTTTCTGTTGCCGAAATTCAGGTAATATAACTCGCTGAAATTTGGCGGCCTGAAGTTATACGCCCACTGAAGCCTTGCTGCCAATGCGCCGCCAAATACCGTTGTTAACACCGATACTACCGGCGAGAAAGCAGAAAACCCCTCGGAATAAGCATCAAACCTTATCCCTGAAAGTAAACTAAGCGTAATATCGCTGCCGGAGATAATACTCTCAGTTTCGCCCTTTAATGCAACGGAAGCTGCTGTCCTTTTGCGGAAATCCATAACCGAGCCGGAATAATAATAATCGATGTCATTGTACGAAACTTCAGTCATAATCTCGGCATTCATCAGGCCAAGTGCCGCAAAGCCGTATTTGGCACTGAAAACGGCATATTTTTCAAGGAATTCTATTTCATTTAAGTACCCGAGCGCCTTGTCAGAGTTATATTCCGAGCCTGATGCTTTGCCGGCTAAAGAAAGGGCAAAGTATGATTTATCGAACCAGTGAGTAAAACCTGCTGAAAAAAGCGCTTCGCCTTCCACAAGCCTGTCGGGCAAATCACCGATTTTATTCTGGAGCACTGCCCCGGGCACCCCCCTTTCGGAAGCCCTTGCCAGCAA
>DAINRZ010000367.1:0-4419 GCA_036741575.1 Kapaibacterium sp. (SeqCode) | reverse complement strand
TTTTTTTCCTGAAAAATCATACCAAATTATTCAATTATACTAATCAACGACGTTTTAGCCCCCGAAATTCCTTTGTCGGAAATGAGTTCCAAATGACAGATATAAGACCCCGAAGGCAAAAAGTTATTGAAACTATCCATGCAATTCCATGAAATCTCTCCTGTATGAATAGAATTCATCTTATCTGAAACGCTGTGTAAAAGCTGTCCGTTCATATTATAAACCTGAAGCCTGGCCGTAAACGGCGGCGACAGGTTGTGCACAAACCTGAAATTTACGCTCCTGTAAGATTCCACCGGATTGGGGAAACTATGCAGGCTGGTGATAACCGTTTGGTTATCGACAATCCTGAACTCTGTTTCGGTGACCGAATAATTATTATAAACATCCCATGCACGGACTTTAATTTTGTGTGTGCCAGGGCTTAAGTCGAACAGGAATGTTTCTATCGAGCCGCGCCTCGAATCCGTCAGAGATGTATTAAACATGCCCGTAAGGTCGATAGATTCGGGAGAATCGTCAAGCCATGCTTCTATCCTGTGGCCTACTCCCCTGCCGGTAGTGTTTATTCCCGTAGAATCGAACAAATCGACAATAAGCAGTGGAGTCGGGCTTACGATGCTGCCCTTAGAAAATTCCCGAGAATCGAGATAAATATTTATTTCAGGGCCTTTGTAGTCAGATATGTTGCCCTGCACTATGCCGTTGACATTATAATTATTGTTGTTGCCCTTGGCATAACGCTTATCGGGTGTGAATGCATAACAAAACAGCCTGCCCGTATTCGAGGAATAGCTGATATCTTTGGGAATAACATAATTAGCCGTAAAGCTGCCGTTCGTTACCTTGTAAGAGCTTTTATTCAAAATGCTGCCCTGTTTCGCAAAGTGATGCTGAGTTTTGTTATCATCTACGTCCTGAGCAATAATTTCTTCGTCACTGTCCAGCATCGAAATCAGTGCCGTACCGTTGAAATCTTCAACCTGCCTGCCATTTTTCGGGTCGATAATCCTGCATTTCAGGATTATTTCCTCGAGCGCTTTCAGGTGGATGGTATCCAGCGGATTGCCTGCATATTTACCGTTAATCGAATCGACGGTAATACTATAATACGGCAGGAAAAGCCTCATGGTCGGGTCGCCGAGAATAAAATACTTGGCATCGTTTTCCACGTCGTTGGATTTTTGTTTAACAGCAAAGAATACATCGCCCAGCCGTGGGAACTGAGAATATGTGCTGTCCTGATCGAATAGCCTGCCGGCAAAATCTTTCAATAATTGAAAATTGGGCGAAGAGAAAACTAGCCTCGAAGCGGAAAATATGCCGATTGCACCGCCAAGGCGGCTGTGTACAAGCTCCTCTGCCCCCGATCTTATCTCGGTCATGTCGAACCTGCCGAAGTCGCAAGTGGCGGCAGTTGCAAAAAACAACTTGTTTAGGTTTGTCATTCGTGGTATAGTCGTGCTTCGCTCGAGCAGTTCCTCGTGGGCCCATACCCTCGGATTACCGTGTCCTATCCAGCTGACGAGCATCGATCCGGAAGTATTGATAATATTCAGGAAGTCATTTGTGGCATTGGGCTTGCGGACGCCTGACGGAGTGTTTACCCTAGCATATTCGGCCAGGTAAACCTTTTTCTGCTGCAAAAATTTGGGTAGCACATACATAGATAGCTGTTCCGACTGGTTTGTATGCGAATCGGCGTCGAACACATCCAAGACGTTGCCCTGGGGGGCGTCGTCGGCCATCAGAGTAACGATTGTCCTCCATTGGTCATCCGAAGATTCATTCTCGTATATTCTGATTTTTTCGGCCATCCAGTTGCCTTCTTCATCGCTTTCGATAGTAATCCTGCCTATGGCAAGGTCGATAAAAACGTCGTTGCCGGCAACCTGTACAAAATAATCATCCGATGTATATGAACGGGTTTCTTCGAATGTGTCGGAATAGGCTTTGCTCTGGTATGTTACAATATAATTAGTTTTCGAGGTCGTTATATTCTTAAAATCATAATGGCCGTCGCCCCACAGCAGCACATATTTGGGTTTGATTTCCCAGTTGTAAAAAGCATAAGAGATGAAATCCCGAATTGCAGTTGGGTCGGCTATTCCGCTTCCGAACTCATTAAAAATTTCATCGGTAAAATAAATACCTGCCGAAATTCCATCCCTGCCCGTCCTATAGTCTTTAAATTTATTTGCCGATTTCGAAAACTCCCTTGGCGCCACAATAATCAGTTCGCTGCCTGCTGTTTCGCTCCTAATGCCCCTGATGGAAACTTTTTCAACCGATGGTTTTTTGTAATTTGCGGAAATAAAGAACCTTTTAGGATTATACCTTTCCAGTTTGGCCCTGAATGCAAACATGTTGCCGATTATAGAGAGGTTTTCCAGCCTGGCCGGTGCCGTAGCGTCGGTTACATCGAGGCCGAGTATATCACCTGAAAAACCTGTAATATTGTATTCGGTATTTCCTATATGCTCCGGGTCAGAAAAGAAGCCGATTTCATTGTTCAAAGGTTCAAAATAGCGGGGGTATTGTATTTCGAGCCAGTCAAAATAGGGCGTTGCAGAGTTAATATTTGTATTTGTATATTCGAATTTCAGTACGCTGCGCAAATCTTTCGATATAGCCGATGCAGGTATGCTTGCAGTGTCCTGCCGCCGTATCGATTCGGCAGAAGAGCCGGGCACGTTAATTTTTTTAATCAGGCTGCCCGATTCGTAAATGGAGAAAACCCCCGTAGATTCGGCCCGTTGTGCTAGGCTGAACCTATAAAGCACCCTGCCATTTGCATCGAGCCCCGAAAGAATATTATCCGATATTGTCCTGGGGAACAGGCCCGAACCGAACCAAACCCTGCCTGAACCATTAAGGAAAGCGTTTACTTTCTCTTCCTCGAAATAGGCTAACTCTGTAAAAGTATCAGGTTTCTGGGCAATTTCGCCCGCCGGCGTTTCTGCCGTTGCCAGCCTTTTGCCGCCGGCGCCGCCAAAGGTAATAAAATAATGATTAAATTCCTTTCCCTTGTCGGGATTAATTTTGCTGTAAGTATTAATATAGTGTAAAAATCCTCTGGGGTATTGGTAGGCAAAGCCATAGCCGGGCTTGCCGTAGAAAATCACCGATTCCAGCCCGCCTGAGGCATTGGTTTTGACTATAACTGGTATTTCGTTCATAGTATTCTTTTTTGCGTCGTCGTCATTTTCGCCCAATTCCATTCCGTTGCCGCCATAAACCTTAATGGTGTTAACGAGTTCGTTGGGCACCGACATACCATTCGAGGCAAGTTGCGAAGCATCGATTTTGTATAATCCTTCTTCGTCGATGTTTATCTTTAGCCAGGGGTATGTATCGCCGCCCGATACCCTGTCGGTTTTATTTTTCTTTATTGCCGGCCTGTTGTTTATCAGCCATTGTGAGCCTTCTTTATGGTTCAGAGTAAACGACAGCGGGAAATCATCGGCAGTATAGGTATTTTGTGCCTGAGGCTTAAACCTGATGCTAATAATTATCTCGGATGGTATTTCAATTTTGCCAGTAGCACTGTTATAAACAGCTGATTTTACAATCACCGAGGCAATGTTTCTGTTTCTCGAAATGCCCTCGTATTTCACCTCGGCCCATTCACTTACAAGGCTGTTGGAGTATAATTGATAATCCAACGAATACTCGGGCCTGAAGCTGCTGCCGTCCTTCATGTATGATGGCACTGGCGCCAGCAAGCCGTCATACTGATTAATATGCTTTACATCTATATAATTGATATAAAATCCATCTTTGGATGGGACTGTTATCAGTTCACTTGCAATAAGGGGAGCCGGGCTGCCTTCTTCCGAATTGCCGCGGTTTGTGTTTTCTATTCTGGGAAGGATAATTTCGGCGCCGTTTTTATCCGTTAGTCTATCGAATGCCTTAATGGTCGGCTTATATGAAATTACCAATTCTGCGGCTGTGGATTTAATGACGGACCAGTCGCCCTTCCTGCTGCCACTACCGTATGCACCCGATTGCAAACCAACAAAACAACCCATTGCTATAACAAGTATAGCTAATTTTCTAAAACTCATAATTTCCCCAAAAAATCAAAAACACTACTTTGGACAATCATCTGCCACACACAATAACGTTGACAATATAAAAATAATTTAGTAGCGCTTAACCGATAGGCGTCCTGTGGCTTGTAAAAGAAATATTTATTTTTCGTAACTTCATAGTTTTCAAATTAATATAAATAATTTTAATAATCAACTTTTTTAGAATGACGACTGCAATTTAAATTATTGTAAAAAAAATGCCTCGCTATCGGGGGGAACTGACAGCAAGGCATGCAGCATAAAGAGGAAGAGACGGTTGTGAACCGTCGAGCGGGAAACGAGACTCGAACTCGCGACCCCAACCTTGGCAAGGTTGTGCTCT
>DAINRZ010000366.1:0-4423 GCA_036741575.1 Kapaibacterium sp. (SeqCode) | reverse complement strand
TCGTTTGTATAAAACAAATCATTGTCCGTTAAAATCCAAAAATGGTTGAAATCGAGAAAAAAGCTGCTTCGGTTACCAATAAACTTATCACTCAATTCATCAAAACCTGAGCCTTCAATTTTAGGCTCGCTGGGCTGGTTGTCGCATGACAATAACATTGCTGACAATAGGAGAGCAAATCCAAGATTTTTCATAAGTTATTCCCTAATATTAAAAATAATTAATTACAATTTATAAAAATTATATTTCTATTTAAAATAATGATTTTGTTGAAAATCAGTAATAGTACCAAATTAATTAGTTTTTTATTATCAAAAACCACTCACTACCTCATTCTTTATCAAAATGGTGGTAATCTTTGTAGGACGAAAACTCGCCGCCCCAGCGCCAGCCCCGCTTCTTGAATTCTTTGACAATTCTTTGGGCCCCTGTAAAAGTGCCGTTGCGCGATTTGTCGTATTTGCCGTTGCCGGGCGAAACGGTGCCGTTCTTGCGTACGAAGGGATTCCACCTGGGGTTGATATCTACCGCTTTGCCGTAAGCGTGGCTCGACATTCTGTTAGTGCCGGCAATAGTCCTGTAATTGAATGCCGATGTGTTGTTGTCTTCCATCGAAGCGTGGTCGTCCCAGTCGTATTTAACTATCGGAACACACTTCTCCACCGGGAACTTTGTTTCCTCGATTATTTTAAAGATGTCTTCCACATCTTTGGCAACGTCTTTGTGAACCATAATCTGTCCCTGATGAAGCTTCCCGTCGGTGGAATAATACCTTACGGTAATCAGGCGCTGGCTTTTCAGAACTGCGTCGGGCGCTTTGGTGCCTTTGGTTGCTTCGCCGAAAGTCATTTTGCTGTCGATTATTACGTCGGCCGGTTTCGCCTGGGTAATATTTTCGCCGCCTTTACCGGCAGAGGCGCCAAGCATGGCAGCAAGGATAAAAGCAGAGGCTAAAATTTTTAAATATATCATATTTCTTTTCTTTATATTTTTACATTTATTAAAAAGAAAAAATTTTCCATTTTTATTTTAAAAGATAATAATATTATGGCAAAAAACAAGAAAAACATAAAACCGGAAGTTAAAAAATCTGTCGTTAAAGATATAACAGAGCCCTCTGGCCCTAAAAGCCCCGAAGAATTGCGCAGGCGAAACCTGGCTCTTGCATCCTTAGGTATTGTTTTGCTGCTTTTTGCATTTATCTGGATTGAGCCTGGAACGAAAGATTTAGAAGACCCATGGTACACCGGAATCAGGCTTGTTGATTCCTCGCGCAAAGTGGCCGACGAAGCCCAAAAAGTGAAATTGCTCGAGGAGGGGGGTACGTTACTGAAATCACTTGCGGCAAAGCACCCCTATCACGCCAGGGTGCATCATTACCTTGGGATATATTACGCTTTTAAACGCGAATGGGACAGCGCGATTGCCGAGCAGACCAAAGCCATTGATATTGGCTCGGGCGGCCTTGTGAACAACGTCGAATTCGATGCCCATCGCGAACTGTTAGGAGCATTATTCAATAAAGGGAACGGATTCTCGGAGAAAAACCAGCTGGACAGCGCTATAACATATTACAGCATAGCAGTTGAAAAATCGACAAAAGTAAGGACGACAAACAAGACTGCAGAGCTAATCGGTATGGTGAACAACAACCTTTCTATTGCATATATGCAAAAAGGCAATGAACTGCTAAACAACGGTAGCCTCGATTCGGCGCTGGAGCAATACGAAAAATCCGTTGCCGTTAATCCCCGGCGGGCTGATGCACTAAACAATATCGGTACAATTTATTCCAAAAAGGGCGACCAGGCAAAAGCAATGGAGTATTTCTCGAAAGCTCTTTCTGTTGATCCCGAAAACAAAAATGCTGCCGACAATATGAAGGCTATACAAAGCAAAGCTGTTAACAGGAAAGAGTAATATATACTCAATGAAATTTCTGTTTTGCTAATTCGTTATAATAATGCTGGAAATTTATTAATAATTGCTGGTACTTATGATGCCAATGATACTCAGAATAACTACAGCCTGCTTATGGGCGCTTGTAAATATTTTATTACTTGCTGGCACTGCATTCGCCGATGAAATCTCCGTGCCGGGGCAGGACGGCAGCCAGATAAAGCTCTATAACCAGAGCCACGCCCTGATAGTCGGTATCTCCGATTACGACAACGGGTGGCCCAAACTGCCGGGCGTGCGCAAAGATGTCAATGCAGTCAAGCAGGCGCTCGAGAGGCAGGGATTCGATGTAACGATAATCATGGACCCCGACGATATCGAGCTCGACAGGGCTTATAAGGACTTCATCAACCTTTATGGAATGGACCCCCAGAACCGCCTTATACTCTATTTTGCCGGGCATGGCCATACCATCAGGGCGGCCTACGGCGAAGATATGGGGTATATAGTGCCGCGCAACGCCGCTAATCCTAATATGGACCAGAATGCCTTCCTTTCGAAGGCCATGGCTATGCAGCAGATTGAGGTTTATGCAAAAAACATACAATCTAAACATGTGCTGTTCCTGTTCGACGCTTGTTTTTCCGGCTCGGTGTTTGCAATTACCCGCGCAGCACCCGAGAACATATCTTATAAGACAGCGCAGCCCGTCAGGCAGTTTATCTCATCGGGCAGCGCCGAGGAAACCGTCCCCGACATCAGTATTTTTCGGCAGCAGTTTGTTTCGGCGCTCGACGGCGAAGCCGACGTCAATAAAGACGGCTACATTACAGGCTCGGAAATGGGTGAATTTCTCCAGGAAAAAGTCGTAAACTATTCCAACGGGGCCCAACACCCCCAATACGGCAAGATACGCAATCCCAACCTCGACAAAGGTGATTTCGTATTCAAAGTGGGAGGCGGCAACCTTGTGGCCGAATACAAGGGCAATACCGGCAACAAACAGGAACCGAGAGGCCTGCAAAGGAACCTGGAGACTGCCCGCCAGGATATTAATTACACTATTACACCCGAAGACCTGAAATTCGACCTGAGGCGCGAATATTCCGGAATGAGTTTTATTTTCGGCAAAGTGGCTTTCAGGGCAAAGAACGGGCAGTACCTAAGGGCCGAAGCCGGCGGCGGCGGCAGCGTTTATGCCGACCGTGACGCCCTTGCTAAATTCGAGACTTTCAGTATTTTACCGCCCGGCGGCGACAGTGTTGCTATTAAAACCTACAATGGCAATTACCTTACCGCCGATGGCGAAAATCTGACCGCGAGAGCAAAATCTGTTGGTCCAAACGAGATTTTTATCGTAATCGAGTTGGAAGGTAATAAAATAGGATTAAAGACATCCGCCGGCAAATTCGTGTGTGCCGAAGACGGCGGCGGTGACAAAGTATCTGCAGGACGCGACAAAATAAAGTCGTGGGAGATATTCAATCTGGTTAAGCTGCGCAAAGGCAGCCTGCTATGCACAAACGGCTACTATCTGCGCGCTAATAACGGCGGGGGCAGCGACTTACGGTTCGACCGCAGCGATGCCGGGCAGCACGAAACATTCGAATTCGTTAAGATTGACAGCTCAAGGATAGCTATCAAAACGAACAAAGGATTTTACTTATCGTTGAATAACGGTATAGTCGATGCGAAAAGCGTGGAAATAGAGCCGACTGAAGTTTTCGAGCTTGTCGAGCTTGGCGGCGGGATGGTTGCATTGCGCGCTGTCAACGGCAGGTACCTTACGGCCGTGGGCGGCGGCGGTTTTGCCGTAAAGGCTGATTCCGAAAAAATCGACGAATGGCAAAAGTTCAGGCTTATATTAAACAATAACTAAATATCTTACGTATTATGAGATTAATACTATTATTAGTAATTGCAGGTGTTTTGACGCTTTTTTCATGCGGGGGCGGAGAAACGGAAGACCAAACACCACGGACGGCAGAAACAATCGAACCGGATACAGCCCCGAAAATTAAGAATAAAGGCCGCAAGCCAATAGAAATTGAATATATTACAACCGAATACATGAATGTTCTCGGTGCCGAAGACGAAGATTTATACACATCATGCTCATATGCGGGATTCAATCTGCGCAGTTCATCGACCAAAAAAGCAGAGATGGATACTGCATTCAGAATTGAAAACATCGGCGATAACAATAAAGAAACCGCCTGGGTGGAAGGCGCCGACGGCAGCGGCAAGGGCGAATACTTCGAGTTCGATTTCATTTTTGACGATACTCTGAGCCGCTGCAAATATTACTGCGACTATTTTACAATTCTTAACGGATACCAGAAGAATTCATACACATATTCCACATATTCCCGTGTTAAACGGTTCAAGGTTTACCTTGATGGAGTAGTTTTCTGCTATGTGGATTTGCACGACATCCCCGGTATGCAGTTCTTTACTCTGCCATTCTTCAAATACCTCGGCAGGAACGGCAAGGCAACGCTCCGGTTCGAAATAGAAGATATCT
>DAINRZ010000365.1:0-4431 GCA_036741575.1 Kapaibacterium sp. (SeqCode) | reverse complement strand
TTGAGAACAAGCAGTAATGACTTCGGCGAAATGTTCGTTGAAAGTAACATTAAAAATACCTTTTTTAATTAATTGCCTGACAGACCTTGGGGCATTAGTTTCATAAATATTGAAAATAGCTCGCGGGTCGGGCGAATGCCAGAATATATCCCCATTTTTAGATTCTGCCATAGGAAAATACCCCTGAGCATAGGCGCTAAGCAATAATTCAGGTTCAAGAAGTTCCACCCGTATGCACTCTGCCTTTGATATTACTATCCCAGCATTGCCTTTTGCTTTTCGGTCTGCAGCTTGTCGTAATCGGCCAGGAACTTCTCGAGGCCAGCATTGGTAAGCGGATTGACGAGCGACTGCATAAGAACGTTATATGGCACTGTTGCAATATGTGCCCCGGCTTTGGCTGCCTGTACAATATGTATGGGATGTCTGATTGAAGCTGCAATAATCTGAGATTCAAAATCATGTATATCCCATATTTCACCTATGTCCTGCAGGATTTCATAGCTGTTGTAACCAATGTCGTCGAGCCTGCCCATAAACACCGAAACATAGGTTGCGCCGGCATTATTGGCAGCAATAGCCTGCGTAACGCTGAATACGAGGGTAACATTTGTAGGTATTCCTCTTTTGGTTAGTTCCCTCGTTGCAGCAAGCCCATCGGGAATCATTGGTATTTTAATCGTTGCCTGCGGGAACCAGGAAATAATTTCCTCTGCTTCGCGAATCATGCCCCGTGCTTCGGTGGAAATAACCTCGACGGACAAATGCCCGCCAACCAATTTATGAATATCTAGTATCCTCTCTTTGATATCAACATTAGGGTCTTCTTTTGCCAGCAGGCTGGGATTGGTAGTCACTCCGCTGATAAACCCCAGGGATGCTGCATGCCTGATGTGTTCGACATTCGCTGTATCGACATATAATTCCATTGTATTGCTCCGATATTTTAAAAAAAATAATTGCCAATTTTTATAAAACTAAAATTTACCGAAAAATATTAAATAACCGAAAACAAATTCCTGTTACAGACCTAATATTTTCTTTGTTTTATTAATTTTTATTCTTTAAAATGCCTTATCATTTGTTGGTTATGATAAATGATAGTTAATGTTGTTGAATATACAATCAGGGAACTGACTATGAAAATCATCTTTTTAGGCCCTCCGGGAGCCGGCAAAGGCACCCAATCAGAGTTTATATGCAGGGATTACGGCGTCGTACAGCTTTCCACAGGCGATATACTCCGGGCAAACAGGAAAGCCGGCACAGAATTGGGCAGGAAAGCCCAGGAATATATGGACAAGGGAGAACTTGTTCCTGATAGCCTTATTATTGATATGATTAAGGAAGAACTAAAAAAACCTGAACTGGCAAACGGGTATATTCTCGATGGATTCCCACGCACCGTTGCCCAGGCAGAAGCATTAGACAAACTTCTGACAGAAATGAGCGATAAACTGGATACCACACTCGTGCTCGAAGTGGATAACGAAGAACTGATTAAACGGCTTACAGCACGCCGCGTGGACAGAAAAACCGGCAAATCATACCACCTGATTTTCAATCCTCCGCCCGAGGGAGCAGATGTTGACCTCTACCAGCGAGACGACGACAAGGAGGAAACAGTGCGCAACAGGCTAAAGGTTTACGAAGCCCAAACATTTCCGTTAATCGAGTACTACTCTGCAAAAAACATGGCAGAGAGAGTAAACGGATTAGGCAAAATTGATGAGATTTACGGAGAAATTAAGAAGATTTTAGATAAATATAAAAAGTAGAGTTTATACTGTAAATCCGTTTGAACATTAACAAATTCTCTTTTTAGTTCGTTATATCACCAGTTTCCTGATACAAATCAGGAAACTGTTAGCTGAAAAGAAGATTTGATACAAACATTAACGTTGTAGGCCATAATACAAAGTAGCATAAATTTTGAATTCACTTTTTAGATTTACTTTTCAATATAATCCAGATCGATGCAATTGTAATCCATAATGGTGTTGCAAGGATTGAATTAAATAACAAAATTGATAAAATTGTGTATTGAAAAAACACCCCAAATAGTTAATTCAAACTGGAAAAGAAATTTTCTCAATAATTAAAACTTAATAAAAACCTTTATGCTTATACTTAAGTTAATCAGGACCCTTAATTAATCTGGATTTGGAATTAAAAAAGTGAATATATTAAAATGGGTTTGAAAATATAAATTCACCCACAAAAGATAGTTGACATGGTTTTCATTTTGCTTTCATGTAAGTGATTATTGATTCTGTAACTCAGATTGACAATCTGAGATTAATAATACGGTAACTTCTTAAATATCAAGAATATTATACTTTATCAATATGTCTTATAGATTAAATTTATTCCAACAGTTTATCGTAATCAATAATAAGATAATCTTTTTCATTGTTACGGGCGATTCCTTTTAGGAATCCACCATTGGAGCTGAATCCTCCGTTCTTAATCATATCCTGCGATATTTCTGTAATACGCTCAACTTCATCGACAACAAAGCCTTTAAGGTGTAATTCGTCTCCATCACCAACAATAATAGAATAGCTTTTCGAATTTTCCCTGATTTTTTGATATAATTCATTGAAAAGTTCAATCATTTTTGAAAGTTCATTGTCTTTTACTCTGCCGAAATACTCTATGGCTGCTTGATAGCCTTTCGATTCTATTAATTCCTTTATAATAATAGCCGATTGATGGATTCTTTTATGAGGTTCGTCGAAAGCCCTGAGGAATAGAGAAATTCTGATATTATCAGTTTTAAAATTATCGTACCATTTACCAAAAGCACATGTATGAGGATCTGTTGTTAGCCTGAATTCTCTTTTTTCGACAATAGAAGCCCTCAACTCGTCGAGCCATCTTACATGATCTTGCTCTCTTTGTTTCAGTATATCTGTGAACTGCTGCAATTCGTCTTCAATTGTAAGCATTCCCATCATCTTTCGCATATCGAAAAGAGGTATAACATTTTTTCTCAGGTTAATAATACCTTTTTGATGTCCGGGCTGATTCGGCAATGGTGTAACACCTGGCGTAATTATAATTTCCCTAATTCTGTTCAATTCGAAAGCAATACTATTATGCGACAATCTCGAAAGCAAATACTTATCTGTCGGCGCAACCGTACCTTGAATGCTTTTGTCCAATCTTTTTTTGACCTAAAATTTAAAAACTATCCAAACAAATATAGTATGGGCGTCAAGCCAAAACCAATTAAGATATTATTTTTGTGTCTGAATTATTGCATTTAATGGAATTATTCAATTTCAACATTTGTGGTTCATATGCTAACTTCAATATAATTAAAGATATAAGGCAATGCACCCGAAGAAAATCAAAATTAGATATGTTATGTATCGCTTTTTTGAATTTTGTGATAATAATATTTAGCTTAATTTTGCTTTTTTTCGTTTATTAATAAAGCAGGAAAATTAAGTGTGAAGAATAACCGTAATAAATACTTTTTTATAGGGGCAGTATTATTAGTATTGCTCGACCAGTTTACTAAGCTGTTAGTGAAAGGCTTTGGTTTCCTTGGTATCGAGGCAAAAGGAATGATGCTCGGCAGCAGTATATCACTGATAGGTGATTTCCTGCAAATAACATATGTAGAAAACAAAGGGATGGCTTTTGGAATTGAATTCGGATGGGGTAAAATCTTTCTTAGCATGTTTTCGATATTTGCAAGTATTGGGCTTGTTTTCTACTTGCATAAACTGCAAAAATTCTCCGCATGGGTTCGTACAGGAGTTATGTTTATACTTGCCGGCGCTGTCGGCAATCTGGTTGACCGTGTGTTTTACGGCATACTTTATGGCTCTGCCCCGCTTTTCTATGGCTCCGTGGTTGATTTTATAATGGTTGATATACCCGATATTTCATTATTCGGCAACAACTATACACATTGGCCGGTTTTCAACATTGCTGATTCTTGTGTTACAATAGGGGTAGTATTTCTTGTCTTGTTCCACAATAGAATACCGTCTATGAAAGAAGTATTCCCGGGGAATACTAAGGAATCTGCCGGAACAGAACTACAATGACAAACGACGATCCTCTAAATTACCCTGATTACATTGAAAAGAAATTTACCTTCTATATTACACATGGAGTAAAGCCTGAAAGGCTTGATGTTTACCTGGCTCGCCAGGTAATGAATGCTACAAGGACGAAAGTTCAGGAAGCAATAGAAAGCGGTTTTGTCCTGGTTAATGGTTTGCCTGCCAAGGCCAGCAAAAAAGTCCAGCCGGGTGATACTATAGAATGTACACTGATGAAACCGCCTCCTATTGAATTGACTCCTGAGAATATTCCCGTAGAAATTCTGTATGAAGACGAATACCTGTTGGTTGTGAATAAACCCGCCGTTATGGTAACACACCCGGGATTCGGCAACAGTCACGGTACCGT
>DAINRZ010000364.1:0-4452 GCA_036741575.1 Kapaibacterium sp. (SeqCode) | reverse complement strand
AAGGGATTTGAGATTCTTGCTTTTCCCTGCAACCAGTTCATGGGGCAGGAACCCGGCACAAACGAAGAGATAGCAGAATTTTGCAGACTAAACTATGGTGTCACTTTCCCAATTTTCGATAAGATAGAAGTTAAGGGCAAAGATATTCACCCGCTGTTCGAATACCTGACAAATGAAAGCAAAGGACTACTGGGAAAGGAAATAAAATGGAATTTCACAAAATTTCTCGTATCACCCGAAGGAAAGGTACTCGACAGGTATGCACCATCTACTGCCCCGGAAAGGATAGATGCGGTAATAGCCGGACTGCTGCGTTAATGGCCAAATATTTGATAATTCATTAGGATAAGTATTCTCAGGGCTTCTATTTCTTCTTAATCCTAATCACATTAATCTCGTCGCCTAAGCAGGGTTTCTCTACTTTTTCCCAGTCCAGTAGCACTTCTATGGGGAACTGGGCATGATCAAGTATCAGGCTGCTGCCAGCAGGCAGGCTCTGGAAACGGTAGCGCTCACCGCCGATATTGATGAACCAGCCTCCACAGCAGGCACATTCGCGCATATCATACCCGGTTATCGAGCCTGAGCTTTTATATTCCCTGCCGGGGTTCCCCGGGTCGTCTGTTATACACGAGGCAAGGAGCATCACAATTGTAAGTATTAATACTATATTTGATTTCATAAAAACTAACCTCTGATTATTTCCTTTGAATCCTTGTAACTAAAATCTCATCGCCGATACACGGTTTTTCATCTTTCTTCCAGTCGAGCATGACTTTAACCGGCAACTCATTATAGTCTATTTTAAAGGTATTGGGCAGATCCCAGCACCTGTAATTAACACCGTCTATAACTATAATCCACCCACCGCAGCAGGCGCATGCCCTAAGGTCCATGCCTGTAATTTCTCCCTCGCTCTGGTATCCCTTACCGGGGAATGTTGGATCGTCGAGTATACAAGAGGAAAGCGACAATGTTAAAACCATAAAAATTAATATTAGCCTCATCATTTTTACCCTCTGCATAATTACTTCTTTTGAATTCTCGTTACAATTATTTGATTGTAGCTGCAGGGGCCTTCCGCTGGTTTCCAATCTAGAAGTACATGAACCGGGAATTGCTCATTTTCCAGGCTGAGCCTGCTGTTTTCGGGAAGGCTGTTGAAATTGTACTGATTATTACCGATGGTGATGAACCATCCGCCGCAGCACATGCAATCCCTTACGTCCACACCGGTAATAATACCTTCGCTTTTAAAGCCTTCCCCTGGTGTCGAAGGGTCGTCGATGATGCAAGAAGTCAGTATAGCAATACTTGCCAGTATTATAATTAACAGTTTTTTCACAGTAATTCCTAATTTGCCAAATCAAATGTTTATTTTCTCTGTATTCTGGTCACAATAATTTCATCGCCCATACAGGGATCTTCCACCTTTTTCCAGTCGAGAAGCACTTTTACCGGGAATTTGGCATTATCGAGATTGAGCGAACTGCCTTCTGGAATAGTAAGAAAACGATAGTGGGAATTATCGATAGTAATAAACCAGCCGCTGCAGCACATACATTTCCTGAAGTCCTGGCCTGTAATGAGTCCTTCGCTCTGGTATTTATGGCCAGGGTCGTTGGAATAATCGTCGATAATGCAGGATGTGAGCATAATTGCAGTTGCTGCAAAGATAAAGAATAATGTTTTCATAATGATTCCATAATTTATTTATAAACATTAAATATTCATTAAAAACATAAACACATGAACTTCAATTTGGTTTCAAAATATTAGTAAAATAAATTTATTACCCATCTAAAGCTGTATTTTTATTTAGTTTTAAGTAAAATTTTCAATAAACAAGCTGTTTTGTTATTTTAATAAAATGTAACAAAAGTATAACTGGTATAAGTTTATTGGAAATTGGCTAAATATTTTATTTATATAACTTTATTTCTGAGTGCATTAACCTGTGTGTATTCATCGGCAGGCGATACGCTGCCAAATTCATTAGGGGGATATTTCAGTTACAACAATTATTTCCATAGCGCCGCCTTCAGCGAGTTGCCAGGTGTGCCCAACTGCTGCCCCAGGTTTGGGAATACTTCCGGCAGTGGTTTCTCCTTAGGTGGATTCTATGATTTACCCCTCGAACAAAAACTCTCTGTTTCGATAAGGGCAGGCTTGTCATTCATTGCAGCAGGTTTTGGCACCGATGAACATTCTCTGGTGGCTGTTGACGGCAGCGAGATTAATGCAGTGATTAACCATGAACTCGATGTATCTGTTGCTCACTTAGATTTGAAAGCATTAGCAAAGTATAATATTGTTGGAAGCCTTAATCTATTTGCAGGTATCGGCTTTGGTATTGGAATAGGCAGCAGCTACAGCCAAAAGGAAACACTGAAAGAACCTATGGGCGGAACTTTCGAAAACGGCTTAAGGACAAGAAATGAGAAGGAAGGAAAAATTGGGGAAATTTCCTTTTTCGTTCCTTCTCTTATTATAGGCGCTTCCTACGATTTACCCCTTAACAAAAGCGGGAAGTTTTTCATAAGCCCGGAAGTTTCGCTTAACCTTGGCATTGGCAGGCTTGTGCCTGGTATCGACTGGAAAGCAGGCTCTTTTAATATTGGTTTCACGGCAGGTTACAGGATTTATGATATAAATTCGGTAATTCCTTTAGAAACAAGAAAGATAAAAGATATCGACACAATGATAAAAGAATCGGAAAGTATTAATACTCCAGCTGTTGTAATAGGCTTTCCTTTGTTAAGAACCGATACAGTTATTACTTTGGGTAAGAGATTAATAACCGAACTATACAGAAGGACTGATACACTGTATAAGCCAATGGCATATTCAATTAATCCCACAGTAAAGGCAGTCCCAAGTGAAGGGCCAATCGAGTATCCCGACACTGCACTGATTATTGAGGAAATGGCAATTCTAAGTTTTGTACCGATCCTTAATTATATATTTTTCGATGAAAACTCTGCGCAAATTCCAAACCGTTATATTCTAATGAATAATGAACAGGCTGATTCCTTCGTGCCCGAATCGATAAGCCAGTCGGGAACCCTAAACGTTTATTACAATTCGCTGAACATAATTGGTTACAGGCTGAGAAATTACCCCGAAGCAGGATTGACTGTTACCGGGTGCAACTCGAACAGGGGCAGCGAGAAAAACAATAAGGCTGTTTCGAAATCCCGCGCCCAGGCTGTTGCCGATTACTTTATCGATACCTGGCGGATTTCTCCTACGCGAATAAAGATAGAAAACCGCAACCTGCCCGAAAATGCTTCGAGTATGGAATCTCAAGAGGGTATGCAGGAAAACCAGAGAGTGGAACTGTCTTCTGATAATCCTGAGTTACTTATGCCCCTCATTGGCGCAGACACTGCAAGGGCTGTATTTCCCCAAAAGGTCTTGTTTAAACTGGAATGGGGTATGACAGAGAAAATTGACTCCTGGAGTCTAATGGTAACAAATAACGGTATCCCGGTAAAAGAGTTCAAGGGCAACGGCAAGCCCCCGGAAACCCTAGCCTGGAACATAAATAACGAAAAAAATACAATCCCCGGCACAGACGGCGATATTGCATACTTCCTTGAAGCAAAAGACCGCAGGGGAATGTCGTACCGCAGCCCTATGGGGACTCTGCGCCAGGAAAGGTATTTCCTGCGCAAACATATAGGCAGTAAAATAATAGATAAAAAGGTTGAAAACTTCTCTTTAATCCTTTTCGAATTCGACACAAAAAGGACAAATGCAACTAACAAGAGAATACTGGATTTTATTAAAAGCAGGCTCGACAAAGGCTCAAAAGTATTGATAGAAGGATATACAGACAACTTAGGCAGCCCTGAATACAATCTGAAACTCTCCGAAGATCGTGCCCGATCTGTATCGAAATATATCGATATTAATGGCGCAGAAGTCAAAGGGCTTGGGAATTCGAGCCCATTCTACGATAATAAGCTGCCCGAGGGCAGGTTTTATAACAGGACTGTAATAATAATTGTAGAAACTCCCATCCAAAAGGGGGAATAAAAATTCCATCGGGCCTAAAAGCTAATAAATATTATTAAATCAAATCGTCTAATAAAAGATACATTTTATTTATACGTTAATGGATTTTATTATTAATTATTAATCAAGGAAAAAACAGAATGATTAACCAGTTGGTACCGATAGTAGTAGAGCAGACAAGCCGCGGCGAGCGTTCTTACGACATTTATTCCCGCCTGCTGAAAGACAGGATAATAATCATCGGCTCTCCAATAGATGATTATGTAGCAAGCCTTGTCATTGCCCAAATGCTTTTTCTTTCGAGCGAAGATCCCAGCAAGGATATAAATCTTTATATTAATTCCCCCGGCGGCAGTGTTAGTGCCGGTTTGGCAATCTACGACACCATGCAGTTTGTCAAGCCCGATATTACAACAATATGTATGGGCATGG